>JANLTA010000053.1:0-2387 GCA_031362705.1 Gemmataceae bacterium
GAGGTTATTGACTGCGACAGTAAGGATGTTGCCGAAGAGTTTTCGAAAGGTGTCTGCCCAGCCTTGCTGGCGCGCCTCGTCGCTGCTGAGTCGCCGCGGGGGAGACACTTCTACTTCCGCTCAGACATGATTGGACGAAGCGCCAAACTTGCCCAAGCTCGCGGTTCCGATGATCCAGGCCACGTAAAGACGCTCATTGACCTCAAAGGCGAGGGGGGGGTACATTCTCGCGCCACCAACGCCAGGTGCCTGTCACCCGCTCGGCATACCGTATGTTTTTGCGGGAGCCAACAACTTTGCGACCATCCCCTCACTGACCACAGAGGAGCGAGGGACGCTCATTGCTGTCGCAAGGTCATGCAATCGCTGGCATCCACCACGGCGAATCTATCGTGCCCCAGCTCCTAAGCCGGCCGTCAGCACGTCGACGCGGCCAGGAGACGATTTCAATCTGCGAGGGGAATGGCAGGACATCCTAGTGCCGCATGGATGGCAATTTGTCGGCCACAGTAACGGTGTCAGTTATTGGAGCCGGCCCGGGAAATGCGATAAAGGGCACTCAGCCACTACCAACTGGGCCAACTACGACTTGCTCCACGTGTTTTCATCATCGGCTGCTCCGTTCGAACCGGAAAAGTCGTACAGCAAGTTTTCGGCATACGCGCTGTTGTATCACAATGGCGATTTTGGGGCCGCCGCAACGGCGCTTGCTCAACGGGGATTCGGTCGACAGTGGTCGCTGCGCACCGATGCCAACAACTTTAGGCCTCGCGAATTGGGATTTGTGCCACGTTCGATTCGGAATGGCACCTAATCGCCCTGATTGCATGGCTAACCCAACTCAAAACAATATGTCAATTGACCCATCGCCATAAATCTAATGCTTTCGCCCGTTAACACGAAGGAACGGCACTATGGCAAGGGAAAAGCACGCTCAGAGCGACGATCTGCCTTTGAAGCTCTTGAACACACTGGACCGAATGGAACAGAAACTCGACGCTCTCATTGCTGAAGGGAATCGCCGCCCCGAGCCTCATCTTAGCGTCCGCGAGGTTGCCAAAATCGTTGGCCGCAGCGCACCCACCATTTGCCGCTGGATCCGCCAGGGACGGTTGGAAGCCACACGCGTCGATGGCTCGGGTAGACGGAGCAACTGGCTCATCCACCGGGACAACCTTAATACCATTCTTGCAAGGGGCCGCCGCACGAATGCGCTAAGCGAAACCGCGGACCATTAGTAAGTGGGTTCTACAACGACCTCTGAAGGGGATCCATCGTGATCATAGAGTGCAGCAAGATGCGCTATTCCATATGTCATCATGCTGCGGACGCGTGTCCGTGAATCATGCGACTCACATCAATGAAAACGAGCAGATACAAATACCAATTGTGGGCGGCCTCACGTAAACCAATGGAAGCGTTGTATACCACGTTTGTGGTGTGCCCGACATGCATACCCATTCAACAAGTGGATGAACAACTGGAGCGCTTCGAAAACGGTGTGAGTGCGGTACTGCATTTGACCGGATATATTTCTTGCATTTATTACAGACAAACGGTTTGAACACAATGACCAGTTGACAAATCTGTCCTGATTCGCGACGACGGTTCAGTGGCGAGCGCAGTAGCAACTGCGATACAAGAAAACGGCAGTTTTTGCACATTCGTCGCCTTATTACTTCGTTTTGGAACGGTTTACCTGAAAAACGTCCTCCCCACTTGCCCTTGTTGTGTCGTCCAAGCGGGGCACCGCTAAGTCTGTAGTACATAAACAAAAAGTTAACTCGACATCACTATAGGAATCTGGGGCGCGAATCGTTAATGTGGTAACCACGTTCAGAGACACCAAACGGAGTCGGTCCCATGCATTGGGTAATCCGTGGCCAGAAGCGGTATTTGTACACCACACGCCGAGACGGCGGTCGGGTACGGCGAGTCTATTGCGGTACCGGCATGGCGGCAGAACACACACTGACGTTCGAGGCGTATGCCCGCGTTATCGCACAGGAACTGGCGGAGGTGCGTCGAGAAAAGTGTACCGCGGCCGCGGCAGCAATTCAGCCGCTGCTGGACTACTGCCGCCTAACTGATCATCTCGTTCACGCCACACTCGTGAATCTAGGTTATCATCAACACGCCCGAACATGGAGGTTGCGTCGTGACTACAAGACCAAATGCTTCACCGGAACCGGAATCGTACCCGGAAGAGTTGAAACAGCTGTTGCTTAAAGCGCAGTCAGGGGATGCCAGCGTTGTCAAAGAGCTACGGCGCGAGCTCGCGGACCGACCTGGGCTTCGTATACTCCTGGGCCATTTGGGAGTCCATGCGGAAATGGAGGCCTTGAAGTGGGCGACCTCGAACAATCTGCTGCTCAAGGAAATCAATA
>JANLTA010000055.1:0-4486 GCA_031362705.1 Gemmataceae bacterium
ATCCGGTCGTGGTCTGCAAAAAACGACCGTAATTCGTCTGCCAGGTCCGCGTGTTGGGTGAGAAGTAGCGCCCGATCGGGTGCAGAACCTGCGGCAACGGCTTGCAGGTAGTCGGCGATCACGGCATTGATGCGGGCATCAGATGATTGCGACTCGGTCATGGACTCTCCGATTCGCTGAGGAGTAAGGCACGAAGTTGCTTCAATCCGCGCTTTAACAAGCCCGCAACAGCCGCGGGGGTCCGACTCATTTGCAGGCCGATTCGATCCAGCGACCATCCCTGAAAGTAGTGCAAGATGATGGCTTCTTGCGTCGAGTCTGCAAGAGTGGCCAGGGCTTCGGCGAGAGCGGCCAACTGCTCATTATGTCCTGCCCGCTGGCTCGGCGAGGATTGCTGAGCGGCCAGAAACGATGCCATGGAAGCAGAGGATTGATCGATAGCCGCGTCGAGCGATTGCTCACGGTCGGCATCGCGCTTGATTCGATGGCGGGCGCGATGAGCGTCGGCCATGTTACATGCGAGAATCCGCCGCAGCCACGCGGCCCATTCGGCTTCCGTATGACCATGGAATTGGTCGCGCTGGCGGTAGGCATCGAAAAGGCTCTGTTGCACAACGTCCGACGCGTCGGCTCGGCCGGGACCAAGCTGCACGCGGGCCAGCAACAACAGATAATGCCGCCAACGTTCGATGTCCGGGTCGGCAGTGGATGGAGCCATTTCGTTCATCTAGCAAAATAGCCGTCAACGGGACTCAAACGGGGCGCGCTCGAAAAAAAAACAGCTTACTTCTTCAACTCCACGGGCAACTGGTCGATTTTCGCGGCCATGATGAAGTCGTTTTCGGTGAGGCCGTTGGCGGCGTGCGTCCATAGTTCGATGGCGACTTCGCGGTAGTTGACGAGATGAAGATCGGGGTGGTGGTCTTCGGCGTCTGCGATTTTGCCGATGCGGTTAAAGAAGTCGAGCGCGGTCGGAAAGTCCTTGACCCGCCATTCGCGGCGGATGCTGCGGCCAGTGTCGGACAATTTCCATTCAGGAACGATGGCAGTTAGTGCCTGCACTTCCGACTTGGCCAGTGGTTGGGCGTTGGCATCGCAGGAAGCGCAAAGTTTGTTGATGAGTTCGGCGGCAGTACCGGTCATGTTTGCTCCATAGATTTCTGCAGATAATCAATTGCGCGGCGATGAATATGACCATCTTTTGCTCGAAAAGTGTGATGTGGTGCCCATTTCGCGGACTGCGCGGGGCGAGCGCTTCCTCAACACCGTACAATAAAGTGAGAACGATGGAGAAGATGGGCCGAATCGGCCGATCCCTCTACCTGGGGCGTGTCGCGATGTGGTCGGACGGGGGCAAAGATGAAGAAAAACCTGACGTGGGTGGTTTACGAACGATTGATCAAAGGCCTGCCAAGCGGGTCGAATTCCGTCTGCGATCAGGATGAATGGGACGAAATGGAGCGGCAACGTCCGGGCGAGAACACATTGATCAAGTCGGCCATTTCAAACGAAGGCGAGGCCGAACGCTTCGCCCGGGAACGTTCGGACATTGCCGGTGCGGGCAAAACCCCCGTGAAGCCGCCACGCCGGATCGTCGTCGCGCCTATCATGGCGTCGGAAGTGGTCGTGGAAAGCGTGACCAGTCCCGTGTGATCAGGCGGGAATGGCATCTGTGGGCCGCGTGCCGGAGTCTTTGCGACCGGTGCCGGCAAAGCGGCTGATGGCGCGGACGCTCATGTCGTGATCGCAGAGAATCTGGCAACTCAAGCGCACACCAGTCAAGCCACGAGAGGCCAATACACTTTTCTCCGCCTCGGTCATTGTCGGCGGTTCGCCGGCGATGAACTCCACACGGCAAGTCGTGCAGCGAGCGTTTCCGCCACAAGCGTGGAGTTGATCGACACCAGCTTCATCGGTGAGGGCGAGCACCATGCGCTTGCCGTCGGGAATCTCGAATTCGCCGACGTTTTCGACTATCAATTTCGGCATCTTGTGTACTCCAGGGCGTGATTCGCATTTGCAGGCTCTTCCTATCCTATGTGCCATTCAACAACGTTGAGCCTTTCTGAAGACTAGTCGCGTCGGTAATATGGTTGGAACCCAAGCGAGACTTCACGATGACCGCGTTGTTTGATCAGATTCAAGAAGCTGCCGAGTACATTCGTAACAAGTGGACTGGTTCACCCAGTGTCGGCATTGTTCTGGGAACCGGTTTGGGCGCATTAGCCCAGGACATCAAAGCCGAAGCGACGATTTCGTATGCTGATTTGCCGCATTTTCCGCAGTCAACCGTGATGGGACATGCCGGGCAACTTGTTTGCGGCAAGTTGGGAACAAAGTCGGTCATGGCCATGTCGGGCCGTTTTCATGCTTACGAAGGCTATTCGCTGCAACAAATCACATTTCCCGTGCGGGTGATGAAGGCGCTGGGCTGCCAGACTTTGATTGTCAGCAATGCATGCGGTGGCTTGAATCCGCAGTTTACCAAAGGCGATTTGATGGTCATCGAAGACCAGATCAACCTGATGGGCGACAATCCGCTGATCGGCCCCAATGATGAACGGCTGGGTGTGCGCTTTCCGGACATGAGCGAGCCATATGCCAGGGATTTGATCGCTCTCGCTTTGCAAGCGGGCTTAGAAGAAAAGCTGGCATTGCAAAAGGGCGTTTATGTGGCCGTGACTGGGCCATGTTTGGAGACACGGGCCGAGTATCGTTACTTGCGGCAGATTGGCTCGGACGTGGTTGGTATGAGTACGGTGCCGGAGGTGATCGTCGGCGTCCACGGCGGCATGAAGTGCCTGGGCTTTTCGGTGGTGACGGATATGTGTTTGCCGGATGCCCTTCATGCGGTGACGCATGAGGAGATTGTGCAAGTCGCCAACGCGGCTGAGGCAAAACTGCGAACCGTCGTTCGGCGTGTCGTTGAGAAGCTGCCGTGAAGCGGGAAGCGGTGGTACTGGCGCTGGCGATGGTGTTGCCCAGCGCGATGGCTTATGTTTATTTCGTTGCGCTGGCGTCGCCCGATGGCGGGCAGACCAACCGGGCGCTTTTGATTGCGTATCCGACTTCAAAGGTGATTCAGTTCCTTTTGCCTTTGGCTTTCGTGTTTGTGTTCGGTCGGACGCGAGTAACAAGATCGGCAGGGCAGGGGGATGGCCTGCGGCAAAGCATGATATTTGGCTTCGTCGTGGCGATTGGCGTTTTCATCGCCTGGCAGACCTTATGCGATTCCGTGTTGATTGATGTCCCTAATCGTGTTGCGCTGAAAGTCGCGGAGTTCGGCACGGCGACACCGCCGCGATACCTGGCGCTGGCTGCTTTCCTGAGCTTCGTCCACTCACTGTTTGAAGAATACTATTGGCGTTGGTTTATCCATGCGCGGCTTCGGCAATGGTTATCGTTTGGGCCGGCGGCAACTCTATCCAGCTTGGCTTTTGCAAGCCATCACTTATTTGTGTTGGACTTTTTCCTTCCGGGGCAGTTTTGGTCGGCGGCCGTCCCGTTTACATTAGGTATTGCCATCGGCGGGGCGTTCTGGGCGTGGCTATTTGAACGATCCGGGTCACTGATCGGCCCGTGGATCAGCCACATGATCGTCGACGCTACGATCATGGCCGTCGGCTACAAGATGGTGTTTCTGGCATAGCACTTTCGCTTGACAATTGAACAGTATTTGGCGACTATGCGGCCTCACAACTCGGCAGGACGCCGCGAGGTTGCATATGAAGTGCGCATTGATTACGGGCATCACCGGGCAGGACGGCAGTTATCTCGCCGAGTTGCTTCTTGAACAGGGTTACGAAGTTCATGGCATCGTCCGCCGATCCAGTTCCGAGAACTTCGAGCGCATCGCCCACCTGACCGATAAGATCACGCTGCACCAGGCGGATTTGCTTGATCAGCTTTCGTTGATCGCCGTGATCAAGGACGTTCGGCCCGTCGAGATTTACAATCTAGCCGCCATGAGTTTTGTGCCGACGAGCTGGAAGCAGCCGGTGCTCACTGGCGAATTCACCGGCATTGGCGTGACGCGGATGCTGGAAGCGATTCGGCTCATCGACAAGGACATCCGCTTCTATCAGGCCAGTTCCAGCGAGATGTTCGGCAAAGTCCAGGAGACGCCACAACGTGAGACCACGCCTTTTTATCCGCGCAGCCCGTACGGCGTTGCCAAGGTTTACGGACATTGGATCACGGTTAACTATCGCGAAAGTTACGACCTTTATTGCTGCAGCGGCATCCTGTTCAATCACGAGTCGCCACGGCGGGGCAAAGAGTTTGTCACCCGCAAAGTCACAGATGCCGTCGCCCGCATACGGTTGGGATTGCAACAGGAACTACGCCTCGGCAACCTGGATGCCAAGCGCGATTGGGGATTTGCCGGGGATTATGTCCGTGCCATGTGGCTGATGCTGCAACAGGACCAGCCGGATGATTACGTTGTCGCCAGCGGCAGCACGCATTCGGTTCGTGAGTTGGTGGA
>JANLTA010000783.1:0-13164 GCA_031362705.1 Gemmataceae bacterium
TCGGGGAGTTTGAGAGAAACCATGCGAAATGCCCTCCAAAGGTCGCGGCCCAACACGGCCCCAACAACGGGTCGGCCAGCCCAGCGACGGTGAAGCCCCCCCAGCACAACCAAGGCCGGGAGGCGGAACGGAGATAGTGTAGGGGATGAGGCGGCGATGGTTCGCGCACTGCGGCGGATCCATCACCCTCACTTTTCGTTCTGCTCAAGGTGTTTCAAGATGCTGATGGCCGCTTCGTCGCCGGGGCGGGCGATGTTGGCCAGCAACACGACGACGAGTTTGCGTTCGGGGATCACTCCGAGGAACGAGCGGTAGCCGCCGGTCTGGCCGTTGTGCCAAATGAGGGTGTTCTTGTTGTTTGGCGACGGCATGCGCACCCAGTGCAAGCCGGTGTACATCTTCTTGCCGCCCTTCAACTCGCGCCACGGTTGCTGAGCGACTTTGAATGCGGCCGACAACGGTTGCTTGTCATCGAGTACCAATGCCGCCCGACCGAATTTCAACAAGTCGTTGACTGTCGAGCGAATGCCGCCGCACGCTTCGAGGCAGCCAAAGTCCCATGTGCTGGTCGCTTCTCCATCGGCATTGTGTCCCGGGGCCAATCGCTTCGCCCGGTCTTCATCAGATAGCGTGACGCGGGTTTGCGTCATACCGAGTGGCTTGAGGATTCGCTCTTCCAGAAGTTTCTCGTAGCTGGGAGCCTTCGCAGCGCCGGCAAGCGCGATGCCGAGGATGCCGGTGCCCAAGTTGGAGTATGCCTCTTCGCTTCCAATTGGCATTTTCAACTTGATGCCTTTGAGCGTCGTCGCCAGGTCTGCCGGCATGTAATGCTTGTACGGGTTGGTCGGCCCGGCCGGTTTCGTCATAGCGAATAAGCCGATTGTCGGCGGCTGTGGCGGCAGGCTCGACGTGTGCGTCGCCAGTTGCAACAGCGTGATGTTGCGGTCATCCCGTCGCGGCAACTGCAACTCGGCCGGCAAATACTTTTGCGCTGGGTCGTCTAGCTTCACCTCGCCCTTGCTGACCATGTCGCCCAGCAACGTACCAGTAAACGCTTTAGTGGCCGACGCAATTTCAAACATGGTATCGCCGTCGTTGACTACCTCTTCACCTGCGAGCTTGATTTTGCCAAAACTGAACACGTGCTGCTGGCCGCCTGCTAATACACCCACGACCACACCAACGCCAGCCTGCTGCTTATGCAACGGCGTAACCGCCTTGCTGATTGCGTCCCACAAGGGGTCAGATGTGGCAGTTTTCGGCGGGTCGTCGGCCCGGACGACGGCGAACAGGCTGAGGATGAGTGAGAAGGTGAGGATGCGGCGGGGATGCATGGCAAATGTCTCCGTGACTCTACTTTCGACGTTGATTTCGGCTTTCCCGGCCGCACGTACAATGATATGATTGAGTTGAGCATTGATGAGGTATTCTGATGCCGACTCTGGAAGTTGATTCGCTTGTCAAAAAGATGTCCAAGTCGCAAAAACGTGCGATGCTGGAAGCTCTAATGCGCGATTTGTTTCCCGCAAAGCCCCTGACTAAAGCCGAACGCAAGATCGCTGACGCCGAACTGGACCGCCGCTTCTCTACCCGCCACCAGTCAGTTTCCGTCGAAGAGGCCATTAGGTTGAGTAAGGTTCCTGCCGCCAGCGCAAAACGGAAACCAGGATCTCGGCTCGCCCTACGCGCTCCCGGCTGAACTCCACCCATACCTTGTTCGACACGTATTCAATCTCGAAAACCCCGTCGACACCTTCTTGATCTCCGGGGCGTACCCTGCGGGCACCAGCGAGATGGCCCCCGGTTCGCGCGAGAAGCCGCCCCAACTCCTTGAACTGTTCGTCTACCAAAGCGGACAAATCGGAACCCAAGTCACTCATCGATAATCGCTTTCGATATCGCCGAATATCGTTGATGGCTGCCTTATGGAATCTGACCGTGCAGTGCATGGGTGAAATCCTTGCAGGCCGACTGTCTTACAGGCCCACCGGGGGTGTATGATAGAAATTGCTCAGGTCTTGCGAGGGAACTATCGTGATCATGCAAATTGCCATGCCGCCGGAATTGGAGACACGATTTCGCGCCGAAGCCGAGCGCCGTGGTGTTTCGCCGGACGTATCCGCCCTTCGCGCCATGTTTGACCAATTGTCGGCCGTTGAGCGCCGGGCGGCATCAATCGCAATTCTTGAGCATTGGGCCGTCACAAGTGAAGCATTGACTGACGCCGACCTGGCCGCCAACACCGAAGTACTTCGTGCTATCGACGCCGAACGGCCCGAAAACAACAAACTGTTTCCCGAATTGGCGAAGGACGATCGGTCGTGAGGCCAGCAATCTTGTTGGACACCAGCGTGTTGGGACTGCTGGTGACGCCCGCGGCCCGATCCACAGATGCTCGCGACTGCGCCCGATGGTTGGCTCAACAGTTGCGTGCGGAAGTGCGAGTGCTGATGCCCGAAATCGCCGACTACGAATTACGGCGGGAGTTGGTGCGATTGTCGCGGGCCAAGGCTTTAGCCAAGCTGGATGCCTTGGGTGTCATCACAGAATATCTGACCGTCTCGACACGCGCGTTCCGTCGCGCTGCCGATCTTTGGGCGGACGCCCGTCGTGCGGGACAACCCACGGCAGGCGACAAGAACATTGACGTCGATGTCATACTCGCGGCGCAAGCATTGACGTTGGAGCCGAGTCCAACGATCATCGCAACCACGAACGTTCGACACCTCGCGCGATTCGCCTCCGCAGAGGTATGGTCTAAGATCAACGCGTAAATCGATCGTTTTGCCTCGGACTATTCCAAGTCTGTAGCGAATGGTGCCTGATGTCCGCCTCCTCTGAATGGACCGACGCCACCTGGAACCCGGTTCGCGGTTGCACCAAGATTTCGCCCGGCTGCACGCATTGCTATGCCGAGACGTTTGCCGAGCGGTTTCGCGGGGTGCGGGGACATCCTTATGAGCAGGGGTTTGATTTGCGGTTGGTGCCGCCGCGCGTCGTCGCGACGATGCCGCCGCGGGCACGGCGGATTGAGTTGTTGCAGACGCACCAGTTGGTATGATCATTGAGCCGAAGCTACTCCTCTTTAGATTCAGTGAAGGAGTTGAGATGCGCATCCTTGCAGTTATTTTCATCACCATTTCCTCGCTTTGCACGGAAACAGTGGTTGACCCTGCGGGCGCAGAATTGCGACCTGTTATGGTCTGGAGCGACGTTGACAGCAAAATCACAGAGGAATCGTTCAGGTGTATTCGGTCCCCCGAAGAATGGGGCAAGCTTTGGAAAGCCCACAAGGTGGGTGCGGACGCCGACAAAGTATATCCACTATGCCCTGTGGTTGACTTCGAGGCTTACATGATAGTTGCGTTGTTTCGCGGCAAATCAATTGCCCGCGAATTGGCGATAGAAAGTGTGCGTGATGAGAAGGATGCACTTCGCGTCCGCTATCGCCCCCACGCGGTTTCCATTTTCATTACAGAGAAGACGAATCCGCGAGCCTTCGACACGCAAAGTTATGCGTTCGCCGTACTTCCGAAGTCCAAAAAGACCATCATCATTGAGGAAAAAATGCCCGGCGCAAGACCTCCGACCGCAGATCCACCCGTTTGGCGCGAACGCGCCCGAATTGAGGCCGTGAAGTAGCAAGATTCTATGTTCAACGTTGACAGATGACGTACATGTGGCACGCGGGGGGATGAGCCTACGACGCCCAGCCATTGCAACGGCTTGTTGTTGCTGAACCGACAACGCACCCAACCTGTCCGTTGCGCGGGGTTCCGGTAGGATTCCTCATACGGTTCACGGGCCGTAGCGCAGCCTGGCTAGCGCGCCTGCTTGGGGTGCAGGAGGTCGTGGGTTCAAATCCCGCCGGCCCGACTGTTTTGCAAATTTGAATCCCGCCGCTGGTTGTGGAAGCAACTGGCGACGGGATTTGAACTTTTGCGGGGCGACGCCGGATTCCTCTGGCGACACGCATCGAGAAGTTGACTCCCTTGCCATTTCTTTGAAAAATTCTGTTTCGGGTGTCGATTCCGTTCTGGCCCGTTCGACCATGGAGTGGGCGCTCGGCAAATCTATTTGCTGAGCATGTCCCAATGGGAAGCGCATCTTGCACAAAGGTAAGGAAAGAACATGAGAGTCATGGTGTTGGCGAAGGCCAGCAAAGATCCCGAAGCCGGCCCGTTGCCGACCAAGGAAGCCTGGGAGGAGATGGACAAATTCCATGAGGAATTGGCCAAGGCTGGAATCGTGGTCGACGGCGGTGGACTACAGCCAGGCGTTTATGTTCGCTCCTCGGGAAAGGACCGGATCGTTACGGACGGCCCATTTGCCGAAACCAAGGAGGTGTTGGCCGGCTACCAGATTTGGGAGGTGAAATCGATGGATGAGGCCATCGCCTGGGTCACGCGCGGCCCCATAGCCGACGGCTCCGAAGTCGAGATTCGGCCAATTTTTACTTACTCGCCTGAGGAAGTTGGCGAAATCATGTCGCAAGATAAATGATGATGTCGGCGAGAGCCGGAGCGTTTGCCGCGAAAATCCGATCCCATGGAGCCATTATGAGCGTGAAGAAAAAACCCTCCGGGCGCAGTTCCGTCAAAGTTAAAGTCGAAGCCCCCAGCAGCACCCAATCTGCGGCAGAGCGACGAGCGGCAGAAGCCGAAGTAAGTCGGCTGATCGCCAAATTCGCGCCCGCGCATGAAAAGCTCGTCGGCGCGATGCGACGGTGGCTGCTGAAGCGCCTGCCCAGCGCGCATGAGGTGGTGTATGAGTATCAAAACCTAGGCGCCGTGGTCATCAGCTATTCACCGAGCGGGCGCGGGTTCGAGGGTGTTTTCGGCATCCGCGCAAGCGCGGACGAAGTGAAGCTGTACTTCAATTTTGGTAAGGGATTGCCGGATCCTGAGAAACTGTTGCAGGGGTCCGGCCAGACGCGCTGGATTCTTGTGGAGGGCGCGTCCACGCTCGCTCGTCCGGAGGTTGTGTGCCTCGTTGACGAGGCCATCGCTCGCAATAGTGTGCCGTTTGCGCCGACCGGCCGCGGGTCGGTGATCATCCGCTCGACATCGGCCAAGTAGCATCGACGGCGTTCCTCTCTCCCCGGTGTTCAGGGGCGAGAGTACCATTCCTTAACAGGTGGAAATTCAGTCAAAGGAAACCTTCCATGCCGACTTTCACTAAGACACGCTGGCTACTCGTTCTCTGCCTGCCCGCGCTGCTGACCTCCATTACCCACGCGCAGTCCCCACCTAAAGCAACGCCCCAACCCGCCGGGCTCGCTTCTCCCGCGCTCAAGCAAATCGATGCTCTACTCGAGCAAGCGGTCGAGCGCAAACAAGTTGCTGGGGCGGTGGCCCTGCTCGCTTGCGACGGTAAGGTCGGTTACGTCCGTGCCAAGGGTGCGCAGGATGTCGAAGCCGGCAATCCGATGGCGAATGACTCACTCTTCCGCATTGCCTCAATGAGCAAGCCGGTGACCAGCGTCGCCGTCATGATCCTGGTGGACGACGGTAAGTTGAAGGTGACCGATCCGGTGTCGAAGTATCTTCCCGAGTTCAAAAATCCGAAGGTGTTGATGCCGGGATACGGAAATGAATTCAACCTCGTCTCGGCCTTGCGGGAAATTACAGTCCATGACCTGCTCACGCACACGTCCGGCCTGACTTATCGCTTCATGGCGCAGAAGCCTTTCGTCGAACTCTATCACAAGGCCGACATCTGCGACGGGCTGATTCGGCCCTCATTTACGTTGGCCGAGAACGTGCGTCACCTGGCCGAATTGCCGCTCCTCCATCAGCCGGGGAGCGCCTATCAATACGGCCTTTCCACGGACGTCCTGGGCCGTCTGGTCGAGGTGATCGCCGGCCAAAAACTTGAATCGTTCATGCGCAAACGGATCTTCGAGCCGCTCGGCATGAACGACACTTACTTCGATCTGCCGGCCGACAAGACCGGCCGTCTCGCCGTTGTTTACGAACCGGGACCGGACAAGCGCATCCGCCGGGTCGGCGAGGAACTGGTGCAAAAGGGTGAGCTAGCTTATTGCGTAACCGCCCCGCACCGGGGCCAGCGCGGCTACTGTTCCGGCGGAGCGGGCCTAACTTCGAGCGCCGCCGATTTCGCTCGCTTTCTCCAAATGCTCTTGAACGGCGGCCAATGGAACGGCACTCGCATTCTGAAAGAGGCCACCGTCCGGGAAATGACCAGCAACCAGATCGGCGACCTCAAGTTCATGATGCCAACTGGCCGATTCGGCTACGGTTTCGGCATCGTGACTGCTGGGGATAAGGACGAGGTGCGTGCGCTTGGGTCATACGCTTGGGGCGGCTTCTACGGCACGAGCTTCTGGGTCGATCCCGAGAAGAAACTGATCGGCGTCCTCATGACGCAGCTCGTCCACGCGGAAAACATGGCTCTCCATCAGGAGTTCCAGAAGCTGGCCTACGCGGCGACCCAAAAAGGCGAATGAAAGATGGCCGATGTAGATCGATTCAATTGATTTGCCCCAACGGGGCATTCGTTAATAGCCAGTGGTGAAGGCTTTGCGAAACCCATACGCATCAAGTTAGGGTTTTCGATCCTGAAGGGATCGTTCTAACAGCCTAGGCCGAAGGCCTAGGAACAATGACGAAAAAGCGGTCGAGCCTGCAAGGCTCGTTCAGCATTGAAATGCCAGACGCCTGAACGGCCCTTTCAGGGCCGAGGCCCCGATTCGCTTCTTTGCCAGGCCTTCGGCCTGGCCTGACAGAACCGGCCTTACAGGCCGGCCATCATTAACTTGATGCCTATGGGTTCCGCAAAGCCTTCACCCCTGGCTATTGACGATGGCCCCGTTGGGGCCAATGAAATGCACGATATGGTATTCTAGAATGTCACCTTTATCGCGCGAGGCCTTTCGGTATTAGTCGGAGTAACGCAACCAAATCCGCTTATCGAAGTTTCGCAGCTTCTTTGGCTGGCTTGGCACGACGAAAACCCCAGTAGATGAATGCAACGCTAGCGAAAGTGACTAAATATAACCACCACGGCGGCGACGCCGGTAGTGTCGAGTATTGCCTGATGGTTTCATTCAATTTGCCCGTGGACTGATCGATTTCGCCTTGACTGGTCCAGAAAGTCGTTTCACCCGGCCCGAAACCCCGCGCACCATAGTGCAATGGAAAGGAAGCGATGATCCGGGCCTGATCTACGTCAATGACCGAATAGGTGGCAGTCGTCCGAAACAACCTAATGCCCAACCTTGCGTGCAACTGTTGGCGCAGCCAAATCACCGATGCGCGATGGTCGAAACTGCGTGGCACCATCAGCAATCGCCCCGATGGTGAAAACACCGGGGCAGTCCCCTCGCTATCGTAGCCGGAGAGCTTGGGTTCCGATTCTCCGGTGCGACAAAAATGCCATGCCTGATCAATGCGATCGCGAGACAAAATGTAATGCCGATCATCTGACGCCACTAGTGCGAAGTAATCGTTATTCCATGTGGTGGGATCCAGGATTCTCGGCTTTTCGTCGCTCCAGTCCCACAGGGAACCTTCGCCGGTCCCGACAGTCAGAAATCGACCCGTCGCACTGTATGTCGGTATTGGGCAAGTATGTGTCATGGCCTTAAACTCAAACGATTTCTTTGTGGCGAAATCCGGCAACGACACAGTTGTGACGCAATAGGATTTTGACCCATTCGACGGAGCAGCGATAGCCAGTTCTTCGCCGTTCGGGTGAACGGCCCAGCCCGCGGCAGTGCAAATCGCTGAATCCGAAGTCCGCGCGATCTCTCGCCCCGACGCGCTTTCAACGACGACCAGTGAACCATCTTTGAGCCAGGAACAATACCGGTGATGAGGGGAAAACACGAGATTCGCGATTGGCGTTTCCCATGTTTTCGAGGCCTTGTCGACACGCCAGAATTCGTTGACGACATGGTTCTGGCGTTTCCGAGTCACAATCAATAGCCCATCGCCGTATATCGCTACGAGCTTTGGAATGTTCCCGCTACCATCGCTGGGAATCGTCAGCAGTCGCTGGCCATCACCGGCTGAAATTACTTGGATGGAGAAGTCCGGACAAACGATAGCCAGCAGTTTTCCGTCGTTCGAGAGCCTGCTGGCCACAATGCTCGTGGTGTCCAAGACTTCTCGAAGTGTCGCCAGATCGATGATGCGAAAGCTGTCCGGACGCAGTCGCTGCTTGGATTCCGGAGGTAGTTTCTGCGATTGGCCAAACACGATCAACTTCTTGCCTCCGTCCGCCAGTTCCAGCCCTTGGTCGGCAATCTGCTCAAATCGAAGTTCCCGCAATGGCGACGCCGGCCACAGCCACCAGTACCCCCATGCCGCCGCGACAGCGAACACGACGCCAATCGCCCGCCCGTATCGCCCGACCAGCCATCGCAGCAAAGTGCGCATCATGCCATCATCCTACCGCTGGCAACGTTATTAGAAGGGTAGGGTGCATACTGGGCCGTCTCCTTCAGCGACCGAAATCATCGGATTTGTCAATGCCATTCGACAACAATGGGTCGGGAGTCTTTGATTCCCGGTTCGTCAGCGGGTACAAAAAAGGAACACCCACCAGTTTGAAAAGACTCCCGACCCCTTTTTACGGCGATTCACCCTTCTGTTTACCACGTCCCAAGGACTCTCACCTGTCGGCGTCGGCCTCCTTCATAGTTTCACCCGCCGCTCAAGAAAAACATAGCGCGAATCGCGTGCCGAACAGGCGTGGAATGTCCCTTCTTTCCTGCCGAATACCACTACTGACTTGTTCATTCGCCATACAATTGCCGCTGACTTCAAACACTCACGGAGCCTGCAATGCCCCTCCGTAGGACTAATCTCCGCACTGTAGTTGCGCGGTCAGGTTTCCTGATTGCGATGAGCATCTCCAGTCAACTGTGCGGCGTAATGCCCACCGCGCTTGCTGAAGCTCCGAAAACTAGTGCGCAACTCGAACGGACCGATCTCTTTGGCGACGCTTTACCTTCGGGTGCGGTTGCTCGGCTAGGTACAGTGCGGTTCCGACATGGCAGTACTATTTACGCCGCTTGTATGTCAGCCGATGGAAAGCTGCTGGCATCGACCGGTGGCCACAACGTCACCAACATCTGGGATGCCAATACAGGAAAAAAGATCTGCGAAATAACCGGGCCCAGGTTCTACGCAAACGACGCGGTTGCGTTTTCGCCCGACGGCGGTGAAGTCGCAGTTGGGGGCATGGATGGGGTCTACATTTGCAACTCACAGACGGGCGCCGTGAAACGCCACGTACCGCCCGCCCCTGTTTTTTCGCTTGCGTATTCCAGGGACGGAAAGCTTCTGGCGGCGGGAACTGAATCGGCCGGCACCACGGTAATGGATGCCGCAACCGGAGACAAACGCCATCATTTTCAAGTTACCCCGGCGCCGCAACCGGGGCCGCAGGCGGCGGCGAATCGGACGTTTGTTTGGTCGGTCGCATTCTCGCCGGACGGCAAGACACTCGCTGCAGTCGAAAATGGAATGGTATACCTCTGGGACTTGGCTACTGAGAACAAGGTTCAGGATATTTCAGCGAATGGCGAAGCCATATTAGCAATCGCCTTTTCACCCGACGGCTCGAAACTCGCTACAGGAGGAAAGAACAAGATCATCGAACTTTGGGACGTCAGCACGGGCAAAATGCTCAAGAGGATCGAAGGACACGAAACCACCATCACTTCGCTTGTTTTTTCGCCGAACGGCAAGGCGTTGTTATCAGGCAGCGGCAACAATAACCGGCGATCAACGGGCAATAATGAACGCAATTCACTGCGCCTTTGGGATTGCGATACCGGAACACAGATTGGACAACTGGACGTCGGCAGCGATGGCGTCACGTCATTGGCATTTTCACCGGACGGCCGCACACTAGTCTCAGCCGGCGGTGGAACCCTCCGAATATGGGATTACGCGGCCAAGCGCGAACGCCTGAGCTTCCGCGGTCATCAGGGATGGGTGGCTTCATTGGCTTTCTCTTCTGATGGCAAGGCGATCGCCACCGGCGGCGGCGACTACACGGTTCGTCTCTGGGACGTTGCATCTGGCCGCGAGATTCGATTGTTTGAAGGTTTGAAAGCCGAGGTCGATGGGCTGGTCTTCACTCCGACCGGCGACCGAATAATCGCCGGCAGCCGCGATGGTTTCGTGGTTGTTTGGGATGTCGAGTCCGCGAAAGAGCTTCAACGATTCAAATCGGCCAACGGTCAATACAGCGTTGCATTGTCGCCTGACGGGAAGACCGTCGTCGCTGGTACTTTCACGGGGACCATTTTCCAATGGGACCTAGGCACCGGCCGCGAAGTGCGGCAATTGGCCCCACGCAAGCAATATGACTCCGTACAATCGCTGTCGTATTCACCGGATGGCAAGTACTTAGCCGCTAGTTGCTTTAATCAAGCGGATACGAAAAAGGGATCCGAGAAACTGAATCAACCTGTGAGAATCTGGGATGTCGAGACACTTGAAACGCCAAAGCAGCTCAGTGGTCACGAACGTGCGACGATGGCCGCCGTATATTCACCGGACGGCAAACGGTTGGCGACTGCCGGCTGGGATGGCACCGTGCGTTTGTGGGACTCGGCGACGCAGAACCAACTCTGGGAGTTTCGACCTGAGAAACGCAATTCATTCAACTCGGTTGCGTTCTCTCGTGATGGCCGGGTTGTCGCCAGCGTGGCCTATGGCGAAGTCATTTACCTGTGTGAAGTGGCGTCGGGAAAAGAACGCCATCGAATCAACACTTCACAAAAAGCGCTCACTGAGGTTGCGTATTCTCCCAACGGCAAACTGCTGGCTTCTGCGAGCATGGATGGCAGCGTGCTGCTTTGGGATGGCCAACCCTTGCGCTCGATCAAGCCGACAGTAGAGAAACTGACCAATGACAAGCTTGAGAGTTATTGGACCGACCTCGGTGAAATGGATGCTGCGCGTGCTTATCAATCGATATGTGCATTAACAAGAGCATCTTCGCAATCTGTCACTTTTTTGAAGGCTCGCCTGAGCCGTGTGAAAGTCGAGGCATCCCGCGTCGAGCAATTAATCACAAGTCTCGACAGTGAAAAGTATGCGGAACGAGAACAGGCAAGCCGCGAGTTGGGCGAACTTGGCCGATTGGCCGAAGCGGCCATGCGGCAAGCACTGCTCCGTCAACCCTCACCCGAGGGGCGGCGACGTCTGGAACAGTTGTTAAATCAACCCGGTGGCCACAATGTCGCGTCCAAGACACTGCGTATGCTGCGTTCGATTGAGGTATTAGAGGCAATTGAGTCGACCGCTGCACGGGAGATTCTCAAGGAATTGGCCGCCGGCGATGAAGCCTCTGAAGTGACACAAGAGGCCAAGGCAGCATTAACGCGGTTGGCGAAAAAGTAGGTGTGAGGTGCTGACACCGCGCTGTGGTGGCATCGCCGCAGAGTGCTGCGTTTCGGGTGCCATGCGTCACGGCTTGGCGGGACCATGCTGAGACTGACACAGATCGAGACATTTCCATAGGCCCATGTCCTGACCGCTCGACGTGCAGATGGCATGATGCAGACGGCAGGAATTTTTCTGCTACTAAGCTTGCTATTCCTAAGTCATAGTGTACAATTGTGTATGTCGGCCTCCGGAGCCGATAAATTGACGCAGATGGCGGGCCTGGATCCAGTCCGTTCATCGGCGTCATGACAGAGAGGTCCGTGGATCGAGTTGATTTAACTGTTGGAAGACCAATGCCGGAACCGGTCTTCCCACAGCGAAGTCAACGAAATCCATGGATGAGTTGGTGTCTGTTGAAAGGCGATGCCGCGGGACAACACGATCCGGCGTTACCGTCGCGTAAACAACCTCACCTCCCACCCCCTCGCCATCAGCGACAAATGAGCCGACCTCGGCTCACTAACAAAGCGCCACACGCGCCCACCTCGAGTGTGGCAACAAGGTCGGCCGCTGCGGTCGCGGCGAGCGTGACCATTACCCCAAGTGCCAGCGGCATCCCCTTTCCAGCGCGTGGGAGTGCGCGCGGGCGGATATCGGGGGCGAGGGAGTTAGGTGTTGAGGATCGAGGAGTGAGGAGTGAGGATCGAGAATCGTGCGCCGCGATCTGGGGCTGGTGGATTATCGCCAGCGAGAGTGTTCTTTGACAACTGAACTGTGAATCTGGCTGAATCGCGCCTTCTAAAAAAGGGCGCGAGGACTAAACCGGTAACAAGCGAACTGCGTGAGAACGGCAGGAAACCATGAAAGCAGTCGGCGAACATATGACGAACGAACCTGGTATCGCCGAGGCGCCACCCGGCCGGCTGCTCGTGACCATTGCCACGTACAACGAGGCCGACAACATTCTGCGGTTGATCGAGGCAATTCACGCCGTCGTTGATCATGCCGACATTCTCGTGATCGATGACAACTCACCGGATGGCACGGGAAAGCTGGTCGATGAGTTAGCGGCGAAAGATCAGCGCGTTCATGCGTTGCACCGCTCCGGCAAACTTGGTCTCGGCACGGCAACGTTGGCGGCCATGCGGTATGCGATGGACAACAACTACGACTTCATGTTGAACATGGATGCCGACTTCAGTCATCCGCCAAGCTACATTCCCGCGATCCTGGCCGGCATAGCCGACCATGATGTCATGATCGGCTCGCGCTACATACCCGGCGGCGGCACGCTCGATTGGCCGGCATCGCGGAAACTGATTAGCCGCACCGTGAACACGTTCGTGCGAACGATCCTGCACATGCCGGTGCGCGACGCCAGCGGCGCATTTCGCTGTTACCGCGTGTCATTGTTGCGCAACGCTCAACTGGAAAAAGTGCGGTCACGCGGCTATTCGTTCCAGCAAGAAGTGCTGTTTCGCTGTCATCGTGCCGGCGCGCGAATGGGCGAAACTCCCATCGTGTTCGAGAATCGCCGGGCCGGCACCTCAAAGGTGAGCATCAAGGAAAGCGTGCGCTCGCTGACAATGCTGACCTGGCTGGGCATGCGAGCGGCCGTCGGACGGGATTGATGCAAAACGATGTCAAACTGTCGGCGAGCGAATGGTTACAGGCCTTCTTCCGCCGCTGTCTCTTCAGTGGTCGTCGGTTGCGGCGGCGGGGGCGCATTCTCAGCCAGCGGCGTAACCATGTTGAGAATGGTGCCGAGTTGATTGAGCTTCATGCCATAACGATC
>JANLTA010000167.1:0-2162 GCA_031362705.1 Gemmataceae bacterium
GATTGATGCCGGCGCGCTTGGCCATCGCCACCAGATGCACGATCGAATTGGTCGTGCCGCCAAGTCCGAGCACTGCTGTGACCGCGTTGTCGAACGAGGCTGCGGTCAAAAAATCGGTGGGCTTGACGTCTTCCCACACCATCTCGACAATCGCCTTGCCGGTCAGCGTCGCCATTTGCGCGTGGCGCGAGTCGGGAGCGGGGATCGATGCGGCGCCCGGCAAAGTGAAACCGAGTACTTCGGCGGCACTGGTCATGGTGCTGGCCGTGCCCATGGTCATGCAATGGCCGGGCGAGCGTGCGATGCCGTCTTCGACTTCCTGCCAGTCCGCTTCGGTGATGTTGCCGGCGCGCAGCTCGGCCCAGTATTTCCAGGTGTCGGAGCCGCTGCCGAGAAACTTGCCCTTGTAGTCGCCGCGCAGCATCGGCCCGGCCGGCATGAACATGGTTGGCAGGTTCATTGAGAGTGCGCCCATGATCAGCGCAGGCGTGGTCTTGTCGCAGCCACCCATCAGCACGCAGCCATCGGCCGGGTAGGAGCGCAGCAACTCTTCAGTCTCCATCGCCAGCAGGTTGCGATAGAGCATGGTGGTCGGCTTTTGCATCGGCTCGGACAGCGACATCGCCGGCATCTCGACCGGAAACCCACCCGCCTGCCAGATGCCACGCTTGATCTCTTCGACGCGCTGCTTGAAATGCGTGTGGCAGGTGTTGATGTCGCTCCAGGTGTTGATGATCGCGATCACCGGTTTGCCCATGTAATCGCTGCGGTGATAACCCATGCCCGCGGTGCGCGAGCGGTGGCCGAACGAACGCATGTCTTTCGCGCCGTACCAGCGGTGGCTGCGCAGATCCTCGGGCTTTTTGCGGGCTTTGGCGGTGCTCATGCGGGTTCCTTGTGAATGATCGCAGAAAATGTTACCGGTAACATTAAATCTTAATGGGAACGGCGGGAATAAGTCAAGTTTGGTGCGCGGCGTTCCCGCGGCTTTCAATTTGGCGTTGGTCTAAGAGGCGCGCCCACCAACGGTTATGGCCTGTTAGGCTCTGAGAATGGCTCCTGGGGCGGTTCGTGGCGCGGGTGACATTCAAGAATGCACCGTCCTGTTCTTATCAAAAATCTATTGCGGTTCAAACGAGTGCGTAGAGCCCGTCTAGGAACTTTAAGACGTCAAGTATGAGAGGACGCTCTCATTCTCGGAGGCGCTGTCGGTAAATTTGCACCGCTTCTTCGCCGATACCATTCTCGCTATTGTTAGAAAAGCGAGATTGTTTGTGTGCAACTCTTAGTCTTGGATCCTCAGCGAGGAAATGGAATTTCCAATTCGAGGTAGTCATTGAATTTCAGATTTCTCAAATTGTTGCTACCTGCTTGATAGTCTCTAATTTCGGGGCAAGTTTGGGTTTGTCGGCCTTTAGTTTTTCAAGCACCTGGCGGATTAGGGCGAAGCTGAGTTCGCGCCTTCTGTGCGGTTGGGTGAAGAATATGGTGAGGGCTTCGATGTTGTCCTGATTGGCTTTGAGGTAATCGGCGAATTCATCGGTGAGGGCTTGCGCGTTGTTGGTGGTGCCGGACAACGTGTTGTTCGAGGGCGGTGCCGGTGAGACGGTGCGCAAGAAGCTGCTCGAAACCACTGAGCTGCACACGATTCTGCGTTTGCCCACCGGCATTTTTTATGCGAATGGCGTGAAGGCGAATGTGCTGTTCTTCGATAACCACGCGGCGAGCAAAACACCGTGGACCAAAGAGGTCTGGTTTTACGACTACCGAACCAACATTCACCACACGTTAAAGAAGAAGCCGCTGCGGTTTGAGGACTTGCAGGATTTCATCTCCTGCTACAACCCTAAGAATCGCCAGAAGCGCAAGGAAGTGTGGAACGAGCAAAGCAACCCGGAAGGGCGCTGGCGCAAATACAGCTACGAGCAAATCATCGCGCGCGACAAAACCAGCTTGGATATTTTCTGGCTGAAGGACAAGAGCCTCGCCGATCTCGACAACCTGCCGGAGCCGGATGTGCTGGCGCTGGAAATCATCGACAACCTTGAGGCGGGGTTGAACAGTTTTCGGGAGATTGCGGCGGCGTTGGAATAGGTGGTTGAGGTTTTGGGGTTGCTTTTTTTACCTATGGCATGGCTGGAGAGTCGCTCCCACCAACGGCC
>JANLTA010000203.1:0-7378 GCA_031362705.1 Gemmataceae bacterium
CCCACATGCCGTCGGCTACGACGACTTTGGCATGGATAAAGCCCTTCGTGTATTGATAGACTTTGACGCCGGCGGCCAGCAAATCGGGCAAATAGTATCGGCCCGCGAAGTACGTCAACCAATGATCTGGATTCTTGGGTAACAGGAGGCGCACGTCCACACCCGACAACGCCGCTAAGCAGAGTGCATCGCGGATGCCGGGGTCCGGCATGTAATACGGCGACGTCACCCACAGGCGCTTTCGTGCTTTGGAAATCGCGGCAAAATACACCTCGCGAATGGCGTGGACTTCCATGTCCGGTCCACTGGCGATGACCTGTACATTGACGTCGCCGTTGCTTTCGACTGGCGGATAATACTCCGACCCCTGCAACGACTCCCCGGCGGCAAAATCCCAGTCTTCAATGAAGTGACTTTGCAGACCCTCGACCGCTGGTCCTTCGAGCCGCAGAAACGTGTCGCGCCATGGACTCAATCGCGGGTGCTGGCCGAGATATTCTACGCCAACGTTTAACCCACCTGTAAAAGCGATCGCGCCGTCTACGACCACCACTTTACGATGGTTGCGAAGATTGACTTGAAATCGCCGCCGCCACAAGCTGACTGGTAAGAATGCTGCCACCAAGCCGCCCGCGTCACGAAGCGGCCGTGTGAAACTCTGAATCAAATTGCGTGCACCGAATCCATCGACGAGCAACCGAACCTCGACACCGGCTTTGGCTTTTTCACTCAACACGTTCAGCATCTTCCTGCCAAGTTCGTCGTTGCGAAAGATGAAGAACTGAATGTGAATGTGGTGCTTCGCGGCTTCGATGGCCGCGAACATGGCATCAAACGCCGTTCGGCCTTCGTGAAAATACTCGACGCGATTGCCTCCGACGGGCCAGGTGGCCCCCAGGCGTATCGCCAGTTGGGCCAGGCCGCGATAGCCGCGGTTCGGCACTTGTGCCGGCGCTGCCGCATCGACCGATGTTGCCGACTTGGCGCGGAAGCGCACGCGATGCTGTCGTTTACGTTTCAACGGCCGATTAACGCTCTGATACCCGAACAGCACAAATAACAGCGCCCCGAACAGCGGCACCAGGATTACCAGCAAGCACCAGGCAATTGCGGAGGCTGATTCTTTCTTGAGCCACAGAATCCAGACAATCGTCGCCAGCACGAGAACAAAGTCGAATGCCGCGAACGCGACCGTGATGACATGCCAGTATTCCGTCAGCGTTTCCCACACCGGCCGGCTTCCTCCTCGACTGGACTCGGTCATATAACGTTAGTGAAGGATCAACCGCGAGGCGACACGATGGCGGTATTGCAGCACGAATGCGGAATTGCAGCTCTTTATCATCTCGATGGCGCTGCCAGCCGCCTTGTGCAATCCGTCAAGCCGCAACAAGTCTCCCGGCTAATGCCGAATGTACTATTGGACCTGCAAAACCGCGGCCAACTTGCCGCCGGCTTTACGACATTCAACCCCGATCACGAACTGATTCTCGATACGTACAAGCAAGTAGGCATGGTCAGCGAGGCGTTTCGCCTCAATCGCCGCGATAAATCTGAAGCGCTTCTAAAAGAGTTCGACGGCCGGGCCGCCATTGGCCACGTTCGCTACGCCACCTGCGGGGCCAACTCACGCAACTATGCTCAGCCATTTGAACGCAAGCATGGCTGCAAATGGAAGTGGTTCGCGGTGGCCTTCAATGGCCAAATCGCCAACCTTGCCGAACTCAAAGAACGGTTGATGGGTCTGGCCGACTATCATCTCACGACCTCGAGTGATACTGAAGTCCTAATGCATCTGATCGCTCACGCCTTGCGCGGCGATACTCGCCCCGATCTCGTCGAAGTGTTTTCCGAGCTGAGCCGACAGATTGACGGCGCATACAACCTTGTGTTTCTCAACGCGATGGGCGACATGGTCGTGCTACGTGACCCGTTGGGTATTCGACCGCTGTGCGTGGCGCAGGATGGACAGTTCTTTGCCGCCGCCAGCGAAAGCGTGCCGCTTCTGAATCTCGGGTTCAACGACATTCGCTCACTGGAGCCTGGTGAAATGGTTGTCGTGCAGGACAACCGAGTCCGCTATGAGCGGTTTGCCCCGCGGCGAAACTCCGCCCATTGCTTCTTCGAATGGATTTATTTTGCCAACGTAGCCAGCGTGCTGGATGGCCGCAGCGTGTATCTTTCCCGCGCCGCCTTAGGCGAGGAACTGGCACGGCAGGAACGACAACTTAATCGCGTGAAGCTGGACGATGATACCGTGATTGTTCCAGTGCCCGACACCGGCAAAGCCGCCGCCGACGCGATGGCCCACGAACTCGGCCTGAAATCCGTCGAAGGTTTGATGCGCAACCGTTATGTTGGCCGAACGTTTATCGAAGGCGACAATCGCGCCGACCGCGCCCGGCTCAAATACACGCCGCTGCGCGAAGTGCTGGCCGGCAAGCGGGTGCTGCTCATCGAAGACACCATAGTCCGCAGCACGACGATGAAGTCGCTGCTACATCATCTGCGAGAGCGAGGTGGCGCGCGGGAGGTTCACGTCCGCGTTGCATGTCCACCAATCGTCGCGCCGTGTTTCTACGGTATCGATATGTCCACGGTGAAGGAACTCTTTGCCCCCCGATTTATGTCCGGCCCGCGCGTTACATTGGCCGAACAGGAAGCAATGGCCAAGGAACTCGGTGCGGACAGTCTGTTTTACCTGCCGTTGGAATCAGTTGCTCAAGCCATCGGCCTGCACGAAGACCGCCTCTGTCGTGCCTGTTTGACTGGGCAGTATCCGACACCTGCTGGTGAACAACTCTACCAACTCGCCGTGATGAACCGGCATGGTAAACAGAATGGCCGAACGTATGAGATGCCGGCACCGGAATTGGCGGGGTGTGAGCGGTAGTCATTTCCAATTCAGTAATGCGAACAAGGGTCGATTAGGTTCGCTCCATATCAGTAAGATGCCTTTTGACAGCTATGTGGACTTTACGTAAGCGACATGCCTTCTCTCATCTACGATTTCGATCTCGCCGTCATTGGTGCCGGCCATGCGGGCGCCGAAGCCGCGATGGCCGGCGCGCGGCTCGGTTTACGCACGGTTCTGCTCACCATGAATGCCGATGCGGTGGCGCAGATGAGTTGCAATCCGGCGATTGGCGGCGTGGCCAAGGGGCAGATTGTTCGGGAGATTGATGCGCTCGGCGGAGTGATGGGTCTCGTCACTGATGCTGCGGGCATTCAGTTTCGCATGTTGAATCGGACTAAAGGCCCGGCCATGCACTCGCCGCGGGCGCAGTGCGACAAAAAGCTGTATCAGTTCACGATGAAGCTTCTGGTTGAGGAGCAAGTCAATCTCACGCTCCGGCAGGAGACTATCGAGTCTTTGGTGATTGAGAATGGCCGCGTCGCCGGCGTAATGGCTCGTGGCGATACATATTATCGCGCTAGGGCCGTGATCCTGACTACTGGCACATTTCTCCAAGCGATCATGCACACGGGCGAAGCTCAAACGAGCGGCGGAAGGGCAGGGGACTCGTCGGCGGAAGGGATGAGCCACTCATTGCGCGACTTGGGATTTGAATTGGCCCGGTTCAAGACGGGCACTCCGTGCCGGCTCAATGGGCGCACCATCGATTTCACGAAGGCCGAAGTGCAGCCTGGTGATCCTGATCCGCGACCGTTCAGTTTTCTGTCCGACAAGATCGTCGGACCTCAAATGGATTGCCACATCACGTACACGACACGTGAAGCACACGATGTGATTCGCGCCAATCTGCATCGCGCGCCGATGTACTCGGGACAGATCGCCAGTCGCGGGCCTCGCTACTGTCCCTCAATTGAAGATAAGGTGGTTCGCTTTGCCGACAAGGAGAGGCATCAGATCTTCTTGGAGCCCGAAGGCCGCAACACGCTGGAGTATTATTGCAACGGAATCAGTACAAGCTTGCCCAAAGACGTGCAGGCTGCCATGCTCAAACTGATTCCCGGCCTGGAAAACGCTGAAGTCATGCGCTGGGGCTACGCTGTCGAATATGATTATGCCCCGCCAACGCAGTTGCACCCGACGCTGGAAACGAAGCTCGTCGAAGGCCTGTACTTCGCGGGACAGATCAACGGCACGACGGGGTACGAAGAGGCTGCCGCCCAAGGGTTAATCGCCGGCGTCAACGCCGCGTTGAAGTTGAAAGGTGAACCGCCGCTTGTGCTCGACCGCAGCCAGGCCTACATCGGTGTCTTAATTGATGATTTGGTGACCAAAGGCGTCGATGAGCCGTATCGCATGTTCACGTCGCGGGCCGAGTACCGCTTGCTGTTGAGACACGACAATGCGGATCGCCGGCTGACGCCGGTCGGCCGTCGCATTGGTCTCGTCAATGATGATCGCTGGTCGCGGCTGCAAGCCAAAGAAACTGAGGTCACGCGGTTGACCGAACTTCTGCGTTCGCGCCGGCACGACGGCGTGCTGTTGGAACAGCGGCTTCGTCGAACGGAAGCGACCTGGGACCAGGTTGTCGCGCTTTGCCCGGAATTGGCGTGCGCCGACGCGTCGGCTATCGAGCAGGTGATACTTGAGGCCAAGTATGCCGGATTCATCGAACGACAGGCGGCGCAGATCGAACGCTTCCAGCGTATGGAAGGCAAGCCCATCCCATCCACCTTTGACTATTGGGCGGTGCCACAGTTGCGTTTTGAGGCACGGGAGAAGCTGAGTCGGATAAAGCCGACTAGCTTGGGGCAGGCGAGCCGCATCATCGGCATCACCCCGGCTGACTTGGTAGTGCTGTTGTTTTATCTCGGCGGTTCGGTTATGGGCAAAGACGTGGCGTCAACGGAAACGGCGTCAGAGACCGACCTGGCGGACGAAGAAAACCAGGTAGACCGGGTAAGTCAGCAAAAACTTGACGCCTGGGCGAACCGATAGTCCTAGTAGAACACGGGACTTGAACAGTTGGGTGAAAATTCGCAAACTGTTCTGCATCGGTAAACCCTAGTGCCTGCGAAGGATTTCCGTGCCGCGTACAGTCGGCAAAGTTCGCTTGACTCCGCCAGACCATACAGTTTGACGGCCCCAGCGATCCGCGTTGACACACGGGGCAAGGTAGTTACAATTGCGGGCGGAGGTAAGATAAGGAACCCCTTCCACAGCGACAGACCGCTCAACCTGCGAGTGTTTATCACCCGCGCGAAGACCGGTCCGGTTCCGGAGCGGACAGCCACGCCGAACAGGTTAATGCCATGGAATGGGCCAGAGGTATTCAGGGATGATCGGACGCGATGTGCTTGACGGACAGAGTACAACCGCGGCCCGACCTCTCGCACGGCCGACTCACGGGTCGGTAAGGGGTGGACGTTCGATGAAAACCGTGTTCACGACCGGCGAGGCGGCCAAGGTCTGCAAGGTAAGCCAGCAGACCATCATTCGCTGCTTCGACAACGGCCAACTGAAAGGCTTTCGCGTTCCGGGTTCGCGGTTCCGCCGCATCCCGCGCGAGGCCCTCTATAAGTTCATGCGGGACAACGGCATCCCCACCGACGCCCTCGAAAGCGGCAAGCGCAAGGTGCTGGTCGTGGATGACGACGTCGAATTGGTCGAGTTGATCCAGCGAGTGCTGGTGGACGACGGCCGCTTCGAAGTCCGCACTGTCAACAACGGCTTCGACGCCGGCATGATGGTGAAGGAATACCGGCCCGACCTGATCGTCCTGGACGTCATGCTCCCAGACATCAACGGCAAGGAAGTCTGCCAGCGTGTGCGCTCCGACGCGAACATGGAAGAAGTGCGCATCCTGTGCATTTCCGGCATGATTGAAGACGACAAGATCGCCGACTTGAAACTCGCCGGGGCCGACGACTTCTTGCATAAGCCGTTCGACCTGGAAGAGTTGATCGATCGCATGTGTGCCCAGCTCGAAATGGAACCGGCCACCGCGACAGCGTGACGCAATCGCCCCCGAGCGGTCGCGCCGCCCGGGGGCCGTCAGACGAAGGAGACCGCGGTGCGCGCGGCCGACCCAGTCCGTCAACTGCCCTGGCTGGCTCCGAGCACGGCGGCTCTCGCCGCGCTCGCATCAGCCAAACACCCGTGGCACAACCCGGTTGTCCGCACCGACCCCGGTGCCGTTGTGCTGTTACTTCGTTTCCAAAAATCCTCCGACAAACCGATACTCGAAGTCACATCTAGCGAACGCGCGGATCTACTGCGATTCGCCATCAATCGGCTGCGCTCACAACCAATTGGCGTAGTTCACAACTCGGATGCCCAAGCCACCTCGTTACGTATCGCCGAGCTGGCCGAACGATTTGTCACTGAAGATGTAACCGCAAAGACACGCATCGTTGGATTGCTGACCGCTCTTTCTTATTCCCCTCCCTTCAAGGGAGGGGTTAGGGGAGGGTGTTCACTGGCTCCCACAGACAGCTACGCAAAGGCCAAGTTGCCGGCACCCATTTCTTCTAAAGGAGCGCACTGCGAATCACCCTCCCCTAACCCCTCCTTAAAAGGGAGGGGAATAAGAGACTTCCGAAAACTCGAAATTGCAGTGCGACTGGCCCGCAGATGGGGTTTGCCGGCTTGGTGCGTCTCGGCTTTATCCGCGCTGAATCATCCGGCCACGGTCGCTGAATCACTCGGTGCCGACGGTCGTATCGTCGCCGCCGTTCGTGCTGCCGCCTGGCTCATTGAACCGACGTTCCTCAATGGTTTGGACGCCGAAACTCTCGGTGAAGCTGGTGTCGATACCGCAATCGCACGTCAACTGGCCGACGAAATCCCAATCCTCGCCGTGCAGCCTTATGACAATCCGTACGACGCCCCGATGCTGCTCGATTTGCTCCGTGCCGCCGAGCGAAATCATCGGCGCGATACCGGTGAGTTGTTGCAAACTCTCGAAAGCGAAGTCGGCCGGCTCCATGCGACCCTGGCCGACCGCCAACAAACGGAAACCGACCGCCTGCGTAACCGCAAGCTCACCGCCGTCGCCGAGTTCGCCGCCGGTGCCGGGCATGAGATCAACACGCCGTTGGCCATCATTTCCGGTCAGGCACAGTTACTGTTACAAAACGAAGACGATGCCGAGCGCCGCAAGTCGTTGGAAACCGTCGTGCAACAGACACGCCGAGTTCACGAAATCCTGACCGATCTGATGCAGTTTGCACGTCCCGCAAAGCCGGTCACACAGACCTTCGATCTATCCACCGTCCTGCGTGAAATCGCCGACGCCTTCCGCGAAACCGCCGCCGAGCGCAACGTCCAAATCACCGCCGACTACGACGATGGCTGCGTCACAACCGCCGACCCGCGCCAGGTGCGCACGGCGCTGCAGGGCTTGTTCCGCAACGCCGTCGAAGCCGCGCCAACCGGTGGTTGGGTCCGCACCCGCATCGACGA
>JANLTA010000207.1:0-2982 GCA_031362705.1 Gemmataceae bacterium
GCACGTCAACCACGGCCGCGAAGGCCGACGACGCTGGTTTTCACCAACAACTGACCGACGCGTTGTCTCGCTTCAACGCCAACGACTATGCGGCCAGCGTGAAAGTTCTCGGCGTGAAATGAACGGCACGAGGGCCGTCCCTCGATATAATCACCATGACTTCAAAGCGGAGGAAAGCTGATGAACCGTAGAAACTGGCTTCTGGCCACCTTCGTGGCGGTGTCCGCTCTTGTACTCGGTGGCCTCGGCTACGCGCACTCACAAAAAGCTGCCGGATACACGTGCCCTCTAACTGGGGAAACGCTGCCCTGTCCGAACTGTTGCCCTCTCAACAAAGAGAAGTCCGAAGAAGTGAAGGGCTATGTATGCCCGGTGACCGGCGAGACGCTTCCTTGCGAGAAGTGCTGCTCGCTCAATCAGAAGTAATCAGGCGTCAAGGCTTGAATCAATGAGACGCCCGATGCAAACGTCGGGTGTCTTTTTTTCGTCACCGGGGCGGCCGCGGAAAACATCGCCTCACCGAACCGATCGACTAAGTTAATGCGACCCAGCGGATCGCAAAGACCGATCCACTGCCAGAGAAAGTGCCAGAGAAGCTTTGATAAAAGGTCGCAAGACTGCTTAAACTCTGGATAACGCCCGATGGTTGGAATGGGCTTTGATTCAGCAAGAATAGCCTGTTTTTCAGAGTGCGCTCAGGACTCGAACGCCCCTCAAATTCCAAGCAGAGCGAGCGAAATCGTGGTGACGGCGGTGCAAAAAGCGGCGCAGTTGATGGAGAACTCGCCGAGTTGGCTTCTTTCTGGTCGTATCAATCGCCGGACACGCGTCTCGCGATCATGGCGGTCACGCGGTCGGCCATCATGCGAACACCTGTCGGTTCGACTTAATGCGATGGCGTGCGGATGGGGGGACCGCGATTTACCACACTACCAGCTTTTCATAGGCGTCGACCAGACCATAGCTGCGACCTTTCGTCGATGGGTCCGATACGACTAAGAATCTGCTGGCGACCCATTTCACACCGAGTAGATAGGCTTGCCGCGGCTCTAAATTGAAGAACGCGGCGATGTTTCCGGAGCGAGCAAGCTCAATCAGTTCCGGGCACGGCAGTTAGAGTTCGCTTTCAACTTTCGGAAACTCCTAGAGTACACTCGCGTGACACTGGTCGGTCCTTTCGCCGGTGATTAAGACCCTGCGCGAGAATCGAGAGTCGTTCTGTGCGCTATCTTGTTCCTGAAATTGCCCAAATGTCCTCCTCGGAGGAGCGTCGCGTCGGCAACACCCACGCCGCTCTTGAGGCGGGATCCGATGACTCATAATAACCGCTAAAAGGCGATCAATGCCAGAATCATTGACTTCACCCGATCCGCAAAAGGCCGCTCCGCTCCCTCGATCCGTCTGGATCCTGAGCTGGGTTTCCTTCCTCGCCGACGTGTCGAGCGAGATGGTTTACCCGCTGCTCCCGCTGTTTCTCGTGGGCGTAATCGGTTCATCTAAGACTCAACTTGGGGTGATGGAAGGCGGTGCGGTTCTGATTGTCGCCCTCATGTCGGCCTTCGCGGGTTTCCGCAGCGACCGCAAAGGCGGAAGGCGTGTGCCGTGGATTCGATGGGGGTATGGACTGCCGGTGGTAGGAAAGTCCGTCATCGCCTTGGCCACCGCGTGGCCGCTCGTGCTTGGTGGACGCTTGTTCGACCGAGTGGGCAAGGGATTGCGCGGCGCACCGCGCGATGCGCTGATCGCCGACGCAGTGACAGAGGACCAACGGGGGCGGGCCTTTGGGCTACACCGAGGCTTGGACACGGCGGGAGCGCTTGTGGGAGTGCTGCTCTCGGCGTTCCTGTTGTGGTGGCTCACTGGCACACCTCAGGAAACGGCCCGAGGCGAGGCATTGAGTGCCGCTGCCGAATCGCCGGCCTGGGTGTACCGCACAATCTTCGGCGCGGGCGCGGCTCTGGGCCTGTTGTCTCTGATCCTCACGTTTCTCGTGAAAGAATCCGAGTCAGCGGTTAAGCCGAGCAAGTCAGAGGTTCCGGAGGCGCCGCCTGACATTAATGCCGCGGCTTCAGGCCATATAGCCCCAACCGGATGGCTGAGCTTGCCTCGATCTTATTGGAGCATTTTGGCGGCCCTGATCTTGTTTTCGCTGGCCAACAGCAGTGACACATTTCTCCTGCTCCGCGCCAGCGATTTGGGGTATTCTCCTTGGAAGGTTGTCCTCGTGTACGCCATTTACAACATCACCTATTCCGCGTTTTCTTACCCAGCGGGCGCGCTGAGCGACAAGTTGGGCAGATGGGGGATCATCGCCGTGGGGTGGGCAATCTATGCGGGTGTGTATGTGGGCTTCGCAATATTGCCCGCCTCCCAAGCATGGGGTTTGTGGCCGCTGATGGCCGTCTACGGTTTGTACATGGCTCTTACCGACGGCGTCGGCAAAGCTCTGATCGCCGATCATGCGCCGCGCGAAACGCGCGGGACAGCCATGGGCATTTTCTACGCTTTGACCGGCCTAACCACCCTTGGGGCAAGTCTGCTTGCGGGTTTCGTCTGGGATCGCTCGGGTCCGACAGCCGCCCTGTTGTTCGGTGCTGCATTCGCGGTTCTGGCCCTGCTGGCATTGCCGCTTGTCCGCCGTCATGCCACCGTGTGATGGACGAAATGTACCGCATGCGATGTCATGAACTGATGCGGCATATGGTCGTATCTGCGCGAACAATTCATGGAGATGAGCCATTAACGGCCGACGATGAACAGATCAAAGTGCCAGTGTCAATCAGTTGAAGTACTTGCAGGCGGACTGGATCGCGCCCCGAAGCGCCGATACAACAGCGGCAAAATCGCCAAGTTTAGTCCAGTCGACGTGACCAGCCCCCCGAGGATGACGAGCGCCATTGGTCCCTCGATTTCGCGCCCCGCTTCTCCACTGCCAATCGCGATCGGCAACAAACCGAGGCCGGTGACCAACGCCGTCATGAG
>JANLTA010000246.1:0-5900 GCA_031362705.1 Gemmataceae bacterium
GCGGCCTGATCAACCTCGACGACCATGCACTTGAGCTTCTGCCCGACGTATTCCTCAGGTTTCTCGACGCGATACATGTCGATCTGGCTGATCGGCAGGAAGCCACGGATGTTGTTGACCTCGACCGTCATGCCGCCTTTGTTAATCTCGACGCAACGGGCCTCGACGATCATGCCGATGTGAACGGTGGACCACTGGGCGGTTTCAACCGCACCTTCCCGCGTCAGAATGAGCAAGCCGTTGGCCGTGTCGTAGCGGACAACTTGCACTTCGACGGGAGTGCCAATGGCAGGCGGGCCATCGGGAAACTGCAACATCGGCAACACGCCCTGGGCACGGTTGCCGGGGATCTCGATGAATACATCCTCAATGTGGAAACCGACGACCTTGCCCATGCGCAGGGGACTGGGCGCGGGCCGCTTTTCGCCGGGGACGTGTTTCCGCGGCGGCGGATTATCCATCAAGCCTTTTTCAGTGATCTCGGTCATCGCCGCCTGCATCTCATCCTCGATCATGGCATCGAGGTCGCGCATGCTGGGCCGTTCGTGAACAACGGGGCCGACGTCCGGTTCGCGTGGCTTGGCTTTGGGCTTTGGCTTCCGGTCGCCTCGTGCTTGGTGCGAGGCGATCTTGTCGTGGATGCGCAGCCGTTTCGGCTCGGCGGGCGGCGCGGCTTCCGGGGTTGCGGCGGCTTCGGGAGTTTCGACGGGTGTCGGCGTTTCAGTCATGGCTGCGGCATCTCGGTGGCGGCAATACTTGATGCTAAAAGGCTACGGACGCCCGCGCGGCCCGGCCAGCACGGGGCATTCCCCTAGAATGCCGCCCATACACGATCCGGCACGATTACACCGGCGAAACGGCACGATGATCTCCGTCGTCATCCCAGTTTTCAACGAGCGCGACAGCCTGGCGGAACTGCACGGCGAGATTGCCGGCGTGGCCATGGCGCGTACGCTCGACCTGGAAATGATCTTCGTGGACGACGGTTCGACTGACGGCTCGTGGGCGACAATTCAAGGATTAAACAAGCTGGACACTCGTGCCCGGGGCCTTCGCTTACGGCGGAACTTCGGCAAGTCGGCCGCGTTGGCTGCCGGCTTCCGGGCAGCGAAGGGAGACATTGTCATCACCATTGATTCCGACTTGCAGGACGACCCGAAGGAAATACCGGCACTCGTCGAACAACTGCAATCCAGCTTCGATGTGGTCGCTGGGTGGAAACAAGTGCGGCATGACCCGTGGCATAAGGTCTTGGCGAGCCGGGTGTTCAACTCTGTGGTCAGCTGGTCCACGGGTGTGCGCTTGCACGATCATAACTGCGGGCTGAAGGCTTACCGGGCCGAAGTGTTGCGCGACATCCGGTTGTACGGCGAGTTGCATCGTTTCATTCCTGTGCTAGCAGCGGCACGCGGCTTCCGCGTCGGCGAACGGGCGGTGAATCATCGGCCGCGCAAATATGGCTATTCCAAGTTCGGCACGGGGCGATTCCTCACCGGGTTGCTCGACCTGATGACTGTGAAGTTCCTCATCTGCTTTGGCCGGCGGCCGCAGCACCTCTTAGGTAGCTTCGGTTTGTTGTCGTTCTTGTTCGGCGCGGGGTCGTTGATTTATCTTGGCTTCACTTGGATTGTTCGGCTGTGGTGGCCCGAAGTTTTCCAGCCGATCCATGCGCGAGCGTTGCCAGTTTACGCGGTGGCAGCGCTGCTGTTTGGTACACAGTTGCTGTCCATCGGATTCCTCGCCGAGTTGTTGACGGCACACATTACGCGAGACGTTGACACCTACAACATTGCCGAGGAGGTCTAGCGTGGAAGACCTTCGCCGGTCGTGTTATCGCATCATGTGGGTGGTCACGCTGGCGGTGATGACGGCGCGGATTTGCTCGGCGGAGCGTGTGTATGAGCCGAGTATCCATAAGCCGGATCCGACAAATCCGAATCCCGAGACCGTTACCGCGGTGAGGATCTGGCCGGCGACGCGGCCGCAACCGATGCCGACGTTTGGGTCTAATGATCGATCACGCTGGGCGACGATTCGCGCGCTGGTGGAAGATGGCACGTTCGTGATTGGCAAGCGGGAAACACAACCGGATGCCACGTGGCGCGACACTGGCCGCATCTTCGAGCCGGGCTACGACAGTGTTGATAAAGTCATGGACCCGACGACGCAGCTCTTTTATTCAACCAAGCCGCCGCTGTTGACCGTGTTGTTGGCCGGCGAGTACTGGTTATTGCATCAATGTGGGCTGACGATCGATGCCAACCGCTGGTTGGTGATGCGCTTCATGGTGTGGACGCAAAATGTGTTGCCACTGGCCCTGTTTCTGTGGCTATTCGCGAGAATTGTCGAGCAACATGGTCGAACGGATTGGGGGCGATTGTTTACATATGCGGCCGCGTGCTTCGGCACTTTCCTGGGCACGTTCGCCATTACATTGAATAACCATGTGCCCGCAGCGGTGTCGGCGTATCTCGCGGTGCACGTGTTGTTAACCGCTAATCAATTGACGCTTTTTCGACTGGCCGCATGTGGGTTGTTTGCAGGGTTGGCCGCGAGCTTTGAACTGCCGGCGACGGCATTTCTTGCAGCGTTGTTTTTGTTGCTGTTGTGGCGAGCGCCTGCGCCAACATTGTTTGGTTTTCTGCCGGCCGCACTTTTGCCGATTGCGCTACAATTGGGACTCAACTATGTAGCGGTCGGCGATGTACAACCGGTGTACGCAAAGATCGGCGCGGCGGGTCGCGAATGGTATGAGTATCCCGGCAGTCATTGGGAACTCAAACCCGGGCAAGTCAAACGCGGCATCGATTGGGCGAAGGACTACGAATCGCGCGGGACTTACGCATTCCATTTACTGGTGGGACATCACGGAGTTTTCAGCCTGACGCCGATTTGGCTATTGGCTTTTACTGCCATGGTTCGCAACTTGGCCAAAGCGCGGTCGGCTAATGACGTGTATTCACAACTCTTGCTGTTGGTACTTGGCGTCAGCGTTGTCGTTATTTTGTTTTACGCAGCGATTACCCGCACCGTGAACTACGGCGGTTGGACCAGCGGCGCACGTTGGCTGTTTTGGCTCACGCCGCTGTGGTTATTGGCGCTCTTGCGAATCGCTGATGACTTGGCCGCGTCGAGACTTGGCCGTGCTATTGGGTTGATTTGTTTGGCCGTGTCCGTTTTTTCAGCAAGCTATCCTGCGTGGAACCCGTGGCGGCATCCGTGGATTTACAACTGGATGGAGTATTCGGGGATGATTCCGTACGGGAAGTAAACGAACTCGTTAGCGCAACTCAATATCGAATTTGTCCTGACCTTTGAGCGTCGTGATCAGGCCCGAGAATTGCGGGTCTTCATATTGCTTCGGCACGGGAAACCATTTTTTCTTGTCGAGTTGTTGCGGGGCGGTGCGATCGTCGGTCGTCAATCGTTCGGTCGGCGCGGACATTTTGGCGTAGCGTTCCTGAATCTTGGCCGGGTCGCGGCTGATCACGCCGAGTTGCACTTTGCCTTTCGGCACGCCGGCGACTTGGTAACTTCCATCCGGCTCAATGGGCACGGCCCGCAGTTTGCCATCGCCGGCGAGAACGACAATGGTGCCAACGACGACTGGCTTGCCCTGGCACACGACGCGGCCTGCCAATGTGCCTTTTGCCGGTGCCCGCAATGCGAAAACCAACACGCCGACGATTAGTACGAAAGTGCCACCGATGATACCAGTGAGCTTCCAGTTCCAGGCGTTTTCTGTGCGGTAGATCATGGTGTGGACTCTTGTTGCAAAACCCGCCGGGATGAACCCGGCGGCTCGCAGGGCTATGCGGGTAACAGGCCGGGGAAGAAGTCCCATCCAGTGTTGAGGTCGCGCGGTTGCTCGCTGAAGCCATCCATTTTGGGATGAACATCGTTGATGCGTTCAAAGATTTCGCTGGGCGCGTTCAACGGGCCACTGTGATCCACGGGAAAGTCGAATGTCATATCCATCGTCGTACTCCGGTCGAAGGGGTCAAAAATCCGCGTCGGCAATCGTCTCGCCGCCGGCGCGGGTTGCCAGGGCGTTCATGACGGGTGCGGCGCTGTATGGGATGAAGCGCACTGACCCATCGGCAAAAACAAAACTGGCGCCAAACGGGTGATGGCTCCAGAAGTGGTTGAAGTCGCAGTTGTTGTCGAAACGACCCGGTCCGTAAAAGGCTGGGAAGGAGCACGGCGTGCTGGCATTCATGCCGAACGGCGCGATGTCGGTGTTGCCCGTGTACTGGATCGTATCGAATTCGGAATCAGGACCGCCCTTGTTCCAGCCGATGGTGTCGAGCGATTGCCAATAGCCGAACTCGAGGTTCTTTGAAGGTGGCCGCTCGCCGACCATGATGGTCTGACTTGTGCCGTCCTTAATGTCATTCATGGCCACGCGCGAGCGCCAGAAGAGCAGGCCATCACTTTTCGGCCAGCGACCCGACCAAGCGGAGTCGGTGCCACCGACGCCGGCGTAATACGTCAGGCCTGATTGCGATGGTCCGCCGTTGATTGGATTGGCGACACTGCCGCGCGGGTCCGACGGACAAACGAAGGTGTTGATCGCCAGTTTGCCGGTGTCGAGACTGGAGACGTTGAACTGCGTCGCCTTCGCCGGGTCGCTGGGCCGCAGCGACAAGCCATCGACGAGGTTTTGTTGTTCGATAAACGGCAGAATGTGGACCATCCAACTATGAACGCGGAGGTTCGGCGGGTTTGTGGGTGCTTTGAAGTTATTCACCGTGACGGCTTGATTGTCGCCGACCGCGCCGAGTCCGGGCGGCAGGAAACGAAGCGAGTCATGGTACGACAACAATGCCATACCAATTTGCCGGAGGTTGTTGCGACACGTGGTTCGATTGGCCGACTCGCGCACTTTTTGCACGGCCGGTAACAGCAGGCCCATGAGAGTGCTCATGATGGCCATAACCACCAATAGCTCGATCAATGTGAAGCCAGTTCGTTTGTAGCGATTCATGGCGAATGTTCCGGGATCACCTGCCGATAAGCTGGGCGAGCCACAGCAACTTTACCCGTGAGGCAAACTGTGAGGGATGTTGATTGGCAAGTGCAGCCGAAAAAAGGCGCGAAGATGTGACGGTGGCGATAGAGGCTAACGATGGCGGGGAAATGACGCGGTATGCCTGACGTGCCGAAAATGCCGCAGCGACGGCATCGGCCGCATGTACCGGTCCTGAACAGCCTGCCTGATGTGCCGACTATGCGTACGGAGCGACTATTTCGTGGCTAAGAGTTCTTATCGACCGGCGGCTTCTTCTCGTCCGGTTTCTTCTCATCCGGCTTCTTCTCTTCTGCCGGCTTCCCGTCGTGCCGCTTGATGGATTTGACGGTAACGGTCTCAACGGGAACATTGGTGTGTTCTTCATTCTTTCGTTGCGTCTTGACAGCTTTAATCTTGTCGACGACATCCATGCCTTCAATGACTTTGCCAAACACGCAATAACCGAGCTTGTCGGCGGCGAACGTCTTGTCGAGTTTCCCCATGTTGTCATTCACATTGATGTAAAACTGCGACGTCGCGCTGTTGGGATCGGTCTTCCGCGCCATGGCGATGGTGTACTTCTCGTTCTTGATGCCGTTGGCCGCTTCATTGACGATCGGCGGCTTGGTCGGCTTATCTTTCATGCCGATAGTCGCGGCCCCATCCGGCACGAAGCCACCACCTTGAATGACAAAGTCTTTGCCGTAGTTTTCTTTGCCCATCACGCGATGAAAAATGGTGCCGTCGTAAAACTTGTCGTCCACATAAGCCAGGAAGTTCTTGACCGTGACCGGAGCCTTCTCCTCGAACAGCTCGATCTTGATGTTGCCCATCGAGGTCTCCATAACCACGACTGGGTCGGCGGCGCTGGAAGCGCCCCAAAGGGACA
>JANLTA010000259.1:0-3022 GCA_031362705.1 Gemmataceae bacterium
ACAACGATTGTGTTGCTCGCGCCGTCGCCGATGTCAGTCATTTTCGTTTTGGAGCTTCCGTACATCACGCCGTCAGTGGGCAGGAACCAGGCACCGGCGGCATTGCCCGCCACGCTGCCATCGACAGCGAAATAAGACGTCAGTGCGCCGGGTATCAACGACGCGTATTTACCTTTGCTCATCATGCGCCAGTCGGCAGCACAATGAAAGTCCTTGACAATGGTGATATCCAGCGTCCCACCCGACAAATTGTATTGCGACACCTTTTCCAAGTACGGCAGGATGCGCGTCGTCCACGGTCGCCGGGGGCCGTAATCACTTTGGGCGATGGGCAGACTCTTGGAATACGCCTGAGGAAAGTTCCCGATCTCATTTTCGTGTTGATGCAGTGCGAGGACAATTTGATGCAGATTGTTTTGGCAGGCGGTGCGGTCGGCGGCCGCCCGCACTTTTTGCACGGCCGGCATCGTCAAACCCACAAGCACGGCAATGATGGCAATGACGACCAGCAGCTCGATCAACGTAAAGGCGCGGCGCGCACAGTGAGCGTACATAGCATCTGCCTTGACGGCGCGCCGGAGGATATGATCGGGCGGCGTTGGCCGACGTAAGCGGGACGGTTAATTGGAACCACTCGGTGTCTAAACTAAAGTGAGGTGGGGGACCGTAGCCACAAGTCGCCGAGGACGCAAGTCCAACTTCTTATTTTTTTGACCGCGACAGTACTGACACCACAATCAGCGTGAAAAACCCCAGCGGGATGGTGACAATGGCCGGCTGACTGAATGGCACCACCGCCCAGTCCGCCGGCAAGCCATAAACATCCTTGTACGTATCGCTGCTCAACAGAATCCATGTCAGAGATGACACCATACCGACAATAACCCCCGCGGCGATGCCCTGCCGGGTGGTGCCTTTCCAGAACAACAGCATCACCAAGGCCGGCAAGTTAGCCGAGGCGGCCACGCTGAATGCCCAACCGACCAGAAAGTTCACATTCATCTTGGCGAACAGAATACCCAACCCAATCGCGATGAGCCCGACTAACACGGCCGTGATCTTGCCGGCCCGAACCTTTTGATGATCGGTCAGGTCGAGTCGTAAGAAACCGGTCAGCAAATCGTGGGCTACGGCCCCGCTGGCGGCGACGATCAAACCCGCGACCGTACCGAGGACAGTCGTGAAGGCAATGGCTGAGATGACCGCGAAGAGCAACTCGCCAAAACTGCGTGCCAGCAACGGGGCGGCCATGTTGCTGTTGGTGACATCAATCGCACCACTGGTCATCGCGCCCAATCCCATGAACAGCGTCAACACATAAAAGAATCCAATCGTGCCAATACCGACCACGGTGCTCTTGCGGGCGCTCGCCTGGTCTTTCACCGTGTAATACCGGATCAGAATGTGCGGCAACGACGCCGTCCCGCAAAACAACGCTAGCATCAGCGACAGGAAGTTGAGTTTGTCGGCGACTGAATCACTGCGCAAGCCGCGCAGAGTTGGGTGATTACCAGGCCGCAACACTTCGCTGCCAGGTGTTGGCCGTTGCATATAGACTACTGTTTTTCGGTCCTCGGGTTTTATCACTTCCTCGAATCGGAATTTCTGACCCCCAAGCTGATAGTGTCCCGACTCCGATAATCCCCTATCACCTTTTTCAGTTCGGGTTTCCCACAAAATGATCTCACTTGCGTGCAATATTCGGAGAAACTCGAGTGGCCCTAAGGATCCCGTGTCAAGCAGTCCACCAGGCAATTTGCTGATGTGGCCAACCGGCCAAAAGTCGTCACCATTGTACCCCTTCGTTTGCGGAGAATTTCCGACGAATCGTCTGCCGTCTGGTCCCTGTGTAGTCCATTGATCCTCGTAGGGGTCACCCAGATCGTTTCCGAAAAGACCACCGGGTCGATAGCGGTCTCCTACGCTCAATCCACGATTCAGAATCAGAATGGTCAGCACGACGCTGAAAACGACGAGCAAACCGCCCTTGAGAAACTGCACGTATGTGGTACTGACCATCCCGGCCGTGACCACGATCAGAACGACGATGGCACCGACCAGCACGACGCCGGCCCAATGTGGAAAGCCCAGTAGCGGTTGAATCAGGACGCCGGCCCCGACCATTTGCGGAATCAAGTAGAAGATGCTGACCACGAGTGTGCTGATGGCCGCCGCCAGCTTGATAGCACGCGAGTTGAACTTACTGTCGAGAGCATCGGCGAACGTGTACTTACCCATTCGCTTCAATGGCTCGGCGATGACGAACAGCGCGACGACCCATCCAGCGAGGTAACCAATGGAGTAAAGAAAGCCATCGTAACCATGGAAGGCAATCATGCCGCAGATGCCGAGGAACGACGCGGCCGACAAATAGTCTCCGGCGAAAGCGACACCGTTGACGAACCAGTGAATCCCGCCGCCGGCCGCGAAATAACTGCTCGCGGACCTGGTTCGTCGCGCGAAGTAAAAACTGATGCCCAACGTCAGCGCGACGAAAACCACAAAGATGACAATGGCCAGGAGTGAGGGTTCGTAGATCACGCCCGCGCCCCCGGCTCGGAATTGGCCCGGCACAGCCAGACATAAATCAGCGCGAGAACGAAAGCGGTAGCGATCAGGCCAAGACCATAAACCACCGCCAGGTTGATGCCAGCGAAGACAATTGTCTCCATAACCTGTGGCATAAAAGCATTCAAGAGCATGAACGCCAGGTAGAGCGATGAATAAACAGCGAACAGTATCAAGCCATATCGGGCGTTCCGAGGTGCCGTCACGTCGTCCGCCGATGTGGATGTCGTTTGATGGTTCTGGTGTGCCATGAAGTTGCCGGTATCAATCGCCGATTTAGAAAGCCGCCCCGCGAATTCTATGACTGCCACGCCACCGTGGATTGTTCACAAACAGTCAGCGCCCATACCGGAAGTCGGGAATTGGACGCCAGGGTTCTAATTCCCCTCGCCCTCGCGGGGCGGCGTTGGCCGCAAATTCAGTTGTCAAAGAACACTCTCGCTGGCGATCAATC
>JANLTA010000279.1:0-10859 GCA_031362705.1 Gemmataceae bacterium
CGGCGCATTGGGCACAGTGATCGCCAACCAGTGTGACACGGCCGGCGAGCAACCGAGCCTGTCCGTCCTGGCCGATGCCGGGAAAGCGCATTTGCCGGCTGTAGCGTTCGAGAGATGGTGTGTCACTCATGCTAACCTCCGGCCACGGCAGGCACGATGCTCAGTTCGTCGCCGTCTTTGGTCGCTGTATTCAGATCGTCCAGGTAGCGGACATCGTCATCGTTGAGATACAGATTGAGGAATCGCTTCGGCTTCTCACCGTCAAAGACGCGCTCCCGCAGGGCCGGGTAGCGCGTGCCCACTTCATCCAATGCCGCCCGCACCGTCGCGGCATTCACTTCAACCTGGGCGTTGCCGCCAGAATGCGTTCGCATTGGTCCAGGAATTAGAACTTTCACGGTCATCGGCTTCTCCTTCGTCGAGTGGATAGATTAGACCAGGACACCGTCTTCAGCTTCCACGTGTTCTTGATCGTGATCCAGCAGTTCCACAAAGGCGTCGAGCGATGGCCGAATGACTGCCGGTTCATCGACCGCATTAGCGATGGCGTCCTGGGTCTTGAGGCCGTTGCCGGTGATGCACAACACGACTTCCTCATCGCGTGGAATCCGGCCTTGTTCGATGAGTTTCCTGGCCACTGCCACGGTAACGCCGCCGGCAGTCTCAGCGAAGATTCCCTCGGTTTCTGCCAGCAAACGGATACCATCGACGATTTCCGCGTCGCTGACATCCTCGGCCCAGCCGTGGGTATCGCGAATCAGTTTTGCCGCGAAGTAGCCATCAGCGGGGTCGCCGATGGCCAGGCTCTTGGCAATGGTGTTTGGCCGGCGAATGGGCCGATGGTTCTCACGGCCTTCCTTCACTGCGTCGCTGATTGGGTTGCAACCAGTCGCTTGCGCGCCGAACACTCGGCACGGCGACGGCTCGACCAAGCCGACTTTCGCTAACTCGACGAACGCCTTGTGAACTTTGCCGATGAGGCTGCCGCCCGCCATCGGCACCACGACATTACGCGGCACACGCCAGCCGAGTTGCTCGGCGATTTCGTAGCCGACTGTCTTTGAGCCTTCGGCATAGAACGGCCGAAGGTTGATGTTGACGAAACCCCAGCCGTACTTGAATGCGACTTGGGTGCAAAGGCGATTCACTTCGTCGTAAGTGCCGCGTACAGCGATGACCTTTGCGCCGAAGACGCTGGTGTTGAGAATCTTCGCCCGCTCCAAGTCAGCGGGTACGAAGATATACGCTTCCAACCCGGCTGCGGCGGCGTTGGCCGCCACGCTGTTGGCGAGGTTGCCGGTGCTGGCGCAGCCCACGGTGGTGAAGCCGAACTCCTTGGCTTTGGACAATGCGACAGCCGTCACACGATCCTTGAACGACAGCGTTGGATAGTTCACGGCGTCGTTCTTGACGTACACCGTGGCAACGCCAAGTTCCGCGGCTAGCCGATCCGCCTTTACCAGCGGCGTGCCACCGGTTTGTCGTCCGACTGTTGCCGGCCCGTCTAACGGCAACAATTCGCGATACCGCCACATCCCCGGCGCGCGCTCCGCAAGCCGCTCGCGGCTTAGCGCGTCACGAATTCCCGAATAATCGTACAAGACTTCCAGCGGCCCGAAATCATCGGTGCAGAAGTTGATGGGGCTGACCGGGTAGGTCTTCCCGCAGACGCGACACTGTAACCCTTTGACAAACGATTGCGACACGACCGTTCTCCTTTCGCCATGCAGTGGCGGAAGCAAACGGCAAGCATCGTCCAGGATTCGCCCGGCCGCGGACAATCGCCGCGCCGAACACGAGATATGAGCACAAGCTCCGCTTATCTCTCCCAGGCACTCGCCGAAGCGAATTCCGGGTGGGATTTAGCACCGTGTCTTGCCGGGCCGCACTCGGGGTGCGGCCTTCAAGCCGGTTGCTGCAGCGTCGTAGGGCCCAGCCCCTCAGCTGCTCTGGATAAGATACTCACCAACGAAGCCAAGATATACCGCCGAGAGTCCGTGTCAAGTTGTCTTCGCGGTTTTGCAACGAAACTACAGTTGAGGTGGGTTTTGAACTCAAAATTGATTCCAGCCAGGAGGGGGTGCCCTCTTCAAAAGAGTTAAATGGACCGAAACGATTTTTTCTCATAATCATAACACGTTTATGGCATTCAAGTTACAGCAAAAAGTTCCACCGGGCCAGTTCTGACTCGGGCCGGAACAAACGGGTAGTGTCCTAAGACCGTGTTGCCCAAAGAATTAGGCGACATTCGAGGCCTTTTCAAGCAGTTCGGCCACGCTCCAAACCCGGTCAGTCAGGCCAGCCGCAACGGCTGGCGTGGTCTTGAGTGTCGAGTGGACCCGGCAGTAATTGTAGTAAGCGATGAATAGGGCCAGTGCGGCCTTGTGGTTGCGTAGTTTCTTGCTAAAGCCATTGGTCAGGCGCGTGAGGCGGTGAATCTGCATTCGCAGAGTCAGGTTGTGCCGTTCGACGTGGCTGGTGCAAATCATGTCAGGATTGGGCATACCTAATAACCGAACCCGTTGCACGCCAATGACGTAAGACGGCGTGTATTTGTGATCGTCGGGCATCTTGCCGTATTCCTTGTGAATGATCGCATAGTCGTGGTCGGCAAAGTTTCGCTCCATTGCGCTTGGGTAGGACTGGAAGCCATCGGTGCTGAATTGGCAGCGATTGTCGGCAACCGCGACGGCCAGATTGCGAACGAACCAATCGGTAGAGCCTTGATTGCGACCGCCGACGTGATGGGTCAGGATTAGCTTTGTGTGCCGTTCCATCGCCGTAAAGCAGTAAACGTCGCCGACAGTTTCGGAGATGATGCCACGTATTTTCTTGACGCGGGCCTTCATTCCGACGAATGACCAAATCTCATCCATTTCAACGTCGTGGCACTTGATACCGCGTTGCGTTTGTTGCATGAAATAGGCGCACTGTTCGCCAGCCTTCACCATCACTTTGAGGATCGTATCGCGGTGAATTTCGGCCAGCCGTTCGGTGGACCGGACGCTGTTGCCTTCAAGCAGCATCCGCAACGCTAGGATCGCCATATCAGCACCCAGTTTGCGGCCGTCGGTGTGCCGCGTTGTTTCATCGGTAAACGTGGCGCGGCAATCATCGCAGCGGTATCGCTGGGAGCCGTTGCGGTTCTTGCCATTCTTGCGGGTCGGCTTGAGACAGGTTGCGCATTCCACGGCGTTAGCCCTTTCAGGTTCGCCGGGTCTGCCGTAGAATGTCTTTGTCAGGAGTGCATTCAGGCCTTAACCGGCTTGGATTCGTTCTGCCCCCGATCTTGTTTCAGCAAGGCCGGGGGTCTTTTCTTCTCTATTTAATGTACCGTAACTAATGGTACACGTCAAGGCATTTTACTATTGATTTGTCGGATTTATTGCGGTACAGTAATTACATGGAAAAACGACGTGGGCGGCCGCCGTTGGGTTCGGGAAAGACCAAGGGCGAATATCTGGATGTTCGGCTGGAAACAGCAGAAAAACAAGCATTTAAGGCCGCTGCTGATCTTGCGGGGGTGCCATTGGCTTCGTGGGTGAGGGAACGATTGCGCAGGGTGGCAAGGCGTGAACTTGAAGAAGCAAAGCAGCCGATACCTTTTCTTGCGGCTAGACATTGAACTAAGATAGACGGTAGAAACGTGGCTCAATATGGGTGCGGTGTCGCTAATGGCTGACAGCAAGAACAACCGAAAAAAACAGAAAAAAGAGTTCACGATTGAGTGGGACCACGAAGCGGATGTAGTACGATACGCCAACCAGCTAGCCGTTCAGTTTACTCAAAGCGAGGCACATTTGTCTTTCTTTGAGATTAAGCCGCCGCTGCCAACCATGCGAGTCACATCCGGTGATACCGGCGAGAACCCTTTGCCACCGACGATTAAGGCAAAATGCGTCGCCCGGATCATTGTTTCGCCGTCACGTATTGGCGAGTTTCTAAGAGTGATATCGGATGGACTCCAGGAAGTGACAAAGCCAAATGACGACGAAGTCAACGCGACTCCTAAAAAGAACGTGCGAGGTGAGTTGTGATAGAGAGCATTAAATCGCATTTTTCGCTCCGTTCCAATCCGGAGACGGCGCGATTTCACGGGAGCCATGTCGTCGTTTTCGTGCCAACATTTCGAGAAGCAGCGGCCACTTCGTTGGGTTCGTTCTTTGTTTCTACCAGTCAGCGAGTTTGCGGTGGCGAGCAATGCGTAAGGGGCACACGCATCCCCTTGTGGGTACTCTATCGTGCAAAGAAACGCGGCGACACCAACGCTAGCTTGCGTCGCAAATATCCAATCCTAAAAACGATGCCTTTATTGGATATTGTGGCGTACATGGAAACCCAAAAAACTCATTTAGAACGGGCTATCAGCAGCAATGAACAATGGTAGCACATGGCGAAGGCTAAGTTTTTTGCTGACACCAATGTGCCCATTCAGATTGTTAGGGGATTGCGTGGCCTAGGATACGACGTCGAAACGGTCCAGCGTGTCGAAGGAACAAGCGAGCCGAACTCGCCGATGGAAGATGAAAGCGTTCTTGGCTACGCGACGACTCATCGCCGCACTGTCATTACGCTAAACTGCAAACATTTCAAAAAGCTGCACGAAGAACTAATCGGCCATTACGGCATTATCCTCTGCCGAACGGATGACGAGGAAGCTAAGCGGGCCAAAGAGATAGACTCGCTGGCCAAAGCAAACAAGTCACTTCAGCGTCAATTGTTCGTAGTTCCGCCATTCTCAGAAGCCGAGATTCAACAGCAGGAGAGACGCCGAAATATTTCTGCCACGCAATCCTAGGACACTACCAACAAACACAAGTAAGTCGACGCGTGACACGGCAAGAATTTGTCCGCCCACCTGGAAGTCGTTTCGTTGCAAGGCCTTTCTTCGCAATTTATTCTTCAACCAGGCCAAAGTCTTTGGGAAAGTCCTTGAGAAACGTCGTGTATTGTTTGGGCCAGCCTTGTTCCTTGCCGTAATCGCGCAGTGCCTTCAAGTCGTCCATGATGCGCTTGCGATCGGGACCACCGAGGCGTTCCAGATAGCCCGCCATCATTGCCAACGCCTCGTCGCCGGCGGCGGAGTTGACGATCTTGCTTTCCGAACCGGCAATGAACACGATGGCGTGCAGTATCGCCAAAAACTGCGGGCCGACGTGCAGGTCCAGCGGTATTTCCGGGAATACGGCCGCGCCCTCGGGCACCTCGGATTCATCGGACTCGTCATCGATTTCAGCCACGGCATTCTCCAGTCAATGGTTCAATACATCATGATATGTATCGCCTAATCCAACAACCGATGCCCACGGTAAACGGCGACCGGTGAGCCTTCGGCGACGAATGCCGAGGCCGGTGGCAGATCCAATGTGCCGGCAAACTCTCGCCCGTAGAAGCCGACCGAATCTCCTGCAAACTGATGTGACTTGGTTTGCCATACGCGCCACGGCGGGTGCGTCACATGGTATTCCTTGGTGCCGCCATCGCGCTGCCGGGTGTACGCCCAATAATGTTCGGTGATGAACTCTTCCATGGAATCTGTTTGCAATGGTTGTGGGTCGCCGGTGAATTCGGCTCCCATTTTGATGGGGCCTGCCGAGCCGTGCCATGTGTAGTGGACGGAGCCGACGCAATTGCCGGGTAATCTCACTTCTTGAGTCATTGGGCAATACATGTATTGCTCGTTGTACACTGCGCGGGCGATGAAACAGACGGCGCGCCTGGGTGCCACCTCACGGATGAATACGACGCCGCGCCGGCGCTCGCCATTGACATGCCGCACCACGTAAAATCGCAGGTTCACCTCCGCAAACGTGCGATGAAACGGAATCGGCACGCCCAGCACCTTCGTATTGTGGAACATGAAACCGACGACGCTGACGAAATGCCTGTCCTGCCACACATCGAGTTCGACGCCGCGCGGTAGATAGCGCGTAAGCACAGCCGGGTCGATCTCGTAATTCAGCATCACGAGATGACGCCAATCGGCTGTGAGAAACGGGCGCGGCATGGCCACCCTCGTAATGCTAAGTAGGGCCTGTAGCTCAATCTACTATCCGCAAGCGATTGGCAGGAATAACTGCGGACATGTCAACTGAGCCCGAAGCGCAAGCAAGGGCGAGTGCCGGCCTTGCTTGCGCTGCGGGCTTCGCAAAATCTAATTCTTGGTAGTGGGTCAGTTTAGTTTTCTTCGTGCTTCCTTCGTGCCCTTTGTGTCTTTGTGGTTGGTCTTAGAAACTCACCACAAAGGCACAAAGAACACAAAGGAAAACATAAAGAAGACGGATGCACTCATACCCGTGAATTTCTTGCGCCGCGGCAAATTGACCCACTACCTAATTCTTCAGCTAGGGCGCGTGCTGGCCTTGCTTGCGCTTCGGGCTCAGCAACATCTAACTCTTCAGCTTGATGGCAAAATGATGCGAGGTGATGTGCATGCGCTCGCGGAGATAGAAACGGTGGGCTTCGAAACGTTGTACACCGGAGTCGAGGTGCAGTTCCGCGCATTGATGTTGGCGAGCGTAGTCGATTAGCCACTCCATCAACTCATGGCCCAGGCCCGTCGAGCGGCAATTGGCATCCGTCACCAGATCATCGACGTACATGTGCTGGCCCGCAAACAGATTTTCGTAGATACGAAACCCGGCGACTGCTCTAACCGCACCATCGACTCGAATTAGCGCCAATTGAAAGCCCTCAGCCTGCTGCCGGCGCACCCGCGCGACCAGATCATCGGGGTTCTTCAAGTGCTGACGGAGCTGCACATAGACATCGAAGCAATCGGCAATGTCAGAGTCAGTAGTGGCGAGTTCGACCATGTCATTTCTTCCTTCGCCGCAGGAACTTCAGGCCGGACCATACTTCACTGACGGCGCAGACTTTGACATCAACCCAGTCAGTCGCCAAGCAAACTTCGCGGACTATGTTCTCGTCGATGTCCGTTGTGACCTTGGCCGCTTTCTTGGGCCAGGAGACCCAGATCATGCCGCCAATGGCCATGTGTTCGGTGAGTTTGGGAAACTCCTGCGCCAGCACGGCGCGTTCCACCACAAACAGCACTGCTAAGTCCAGGTTGTCGGCCAGCTTGCTGAAGCGCTTCACGTCGGCCGGCATCGGGCCGATGATGCGATCCCAGTCATCTGGTGCGTGCAAGAACGCAATGCGCTGGCCCTCGGCCAGGCCAAGCTTCTGCGGCAATGGTTTGCCGGAGTAGCCGACGGTGCTGGAAGCGTTTGCTTTGGTTGGCACGTGAAACAGCCTCGTTCGGCTCATCAACGTGTTGCGACGAAAACGACAACACTCACTCGCTATAGGAAATGATCAACGCAGGGTGAAGCGTACACTCTCTCGATGGAGCTGAGGCAAGTGCTTTAGCTCAATTATGTTCGCTGCTTGTCGCGATGGGTCTTGTATTCTTTCGGGTCGAGCTTGCCGTCTTTGTTGGTATCGATGGCATCGAACAACTTCTCGACCGCAGTGCCTTTCAATTCTTCGCGGGTCAGCCGGCCGTCGGCATTTTTGTCGAGACTATCGAAGTCGGGAAGGCCACGCGGTGCGGGTGTGCTTTTATCTTTGCCTTTGGCGAGGGGGCCGTACTGCACGAGCAAACGGGCGGCGGCTTTCAGCTCGTCTTTGTCGAGTGCGCCGTCTTTGTTTCGGTCGATCTGCTCGAAGTTGTCCGCAAGCCGACCCTCGGCTTCCTGCTTGCTGATCTTTCCGTCCTTGTTCTTGTCGAAACGCTGAAACAGCATTTCGACGACGCGCTCGGGGTCGCCTTTGGATTTGTCTTTGTTCTTGTCCTTTTCCTTCGGCTCATCGGCGGCAAAGCCGAGGGAAACCAGGACGGTCAGAATCGTAAGGGCTGTCATCAGTCGCAACATGTTTCACCTGGTAGACAGTCGGACGGTTTCGCAACGGTGGCAGGTCAATGGTGGGTCTCGCGGACTCGACCCACCCTACAAAACCCTTTGCAGACGCTTTGGTATCGTTATTTCGGTTGTTTGCTCCACCAATCTTTCCACGCGGCGATGGCTTTGCCTCGTTGTTCGGGTGTGGCATTGGCCGTCGGGCCGAAGTCCTGACCCGTTAAGCGATTCAGGGCAACGCCGGCAGCGCGAACTACCCACGCTTCGCGGTCGTCCAACACTGCGATCAAGTCCGGGATCAGGGCCTTATCTTCCTTCATTGCGGCGGCGACGGCGGCGGCGCGGCGCAACTCCGTGTCGGTGTCCTTGAGGCGGTCACGCAACGTGGCAACGGTCATGCGCGAAAGCCGGGCGGCTAAGGCGTCGCGCAATGACTTGGGCCAGACGCCATCGAGTTTGGGGATGAGCTTGGCCAGCGCTTCCGTGTAGTTGACGCCCTTGCGGTCGCGGAAGTCAGCGACCAGTTTTTCGCGTTTCTCCACCGGCGCATCGATAAACTCGCGGATGAGTTGCTGCGCTGTGGGTTCTGGCGGCGGGGGGGGGGCAGGTGCCGTGCCATCGGTGCGAAGTTCGGCCGACTTGTCGGGATTCAACAGCGCTATCAAGTCGGGCGTCAGGTTGGACCGGCACAGAAACAACAAACAGAAGCAAGTCTCCGGTTCGTAGCCGTAGTAGCCCGTCCACATGCCATTTGCGAGTTGGAGAGGCAGAATGCGGCGAACGCCCAGTTGATACCAATCGGTGCCGAACGTCTTGTCCAATCCGTATGCGACGGCGACGCGTTCAAATGACCACAGGAAGTAGAAATTTCCATGATCGTTCGGTTCCGGTTGCTTCCGGGACTCGGCAATGAACTGAGCGTTGACGTAACGAAAGGCATCTTGCACCATCGGATCCTTCAGCGGATCGGTGCGCGGCAGAACCGGTTTGGCCTCGCCGGGTTTGCCGTCGGGGGCCGACTTGAGCCGGCGCTGAACGCCGATGGCATGTTGCAGCGCCAAACCCAGCAAGCCGCAACAGCTTGGAGCGCTCGTCGGCTGATTTTCAGGCGCAGTGTATGCCCAGCCGACGTGACCCGGTGTCGGCGTCAACGCGGTGCGGCGAAACCGGGTGGCGGCCCTGCGCAAGCCGGCATCAACGTCCACGTCGTAGCGATGGCCGATCCACAGTGCGAGGATGGCGAATTGAGTGTTGGAGTTGTCGCTGATCGCGCCCGGCGGGTTTTCGCTGTAGGCCTGGTCACGACGGGCGGGTGCGTTGCTGCCGGTACCGCCCGGATGCGGGATGGTTTTCTCCAATTCACCAAGCTCGCCGCGTTTGCAGGCATAGCCCCAACCGCCATCGATGAGTTGCGCGTTGAGCAGTCGCTTGGTCAACAAGTTGATGAGCTGCCAATCGTTGACATCGCCGAACCGGTCCAGTGCAATGATGGAACAGGCAATGCTGTAGGTGTGGCTATTCCGCAGCGACTCATAGCGGACGAAACGGGCGGCCTGGATGATCGCCGGGTCCGTGGTCGGCACATTTGCTTCCAGCAGGGCAATCATGGCCAATGCGGTGGAGCCGGCACCGTATTCGCCCCAACAGCCGTCACCGTATTGCGCCTGCCGCAATGCATTGACGCCTTTATCGATGGCCTTGATCACCTCAGGCGACGGCTCGGCACGTGCTTTGGCCGCGGTTGCTTTCGGAGCTTCGGCCGGTGGTTGGGCGTGAACGCAAATCGCGAAAGTGAGGACAATCGATAGTGTGGTGATTCGGGCCGACATGATGATGCCCAGCGGAAAGATGATGCCTATGATCAGGTTAACTGGATCGTGTCGTACCCGCCACTATTTCTTCAGGAACGCCTCGATGCGGCGACGGGCCGCCGGACCATTCAGTAGTGGGACGAAAGCATCGGTTTCGATGGCAGTCGCCTGCATCAACGGTAGCTTGGCACCTTCCGCAACGACACGAAGAGATTCTTCGGCTGCGGGGCGCTCGTCATCCGAAAGCTGCGACAATTGCGCGGACCAATCGCTCGGCTTGTCGCCGATGGCCGGGTTTGCCCGTTTGTTACGGCGAGCAGACCAATCGGTGCGGGCGAGTGTGACAGCGACGGCGGCATCCAGTTCTTCGCTCGGCACCGCTTCATCAATTAAGCCGATGGCAAACGCTTCGAGTGGTGAATACGACCGGCCCGTGATAAGCATTTCGGCACCGGTGGCCAAGCCGACGAGCCTCGGCAACCGTTGCGTGCCGCCCCAGCCGGGGATCAGGCCAAGTTTCACTTCCGGCAGTCCGAGTTTGCACTTTGGATGTGAACCCGCAATTCGGTAATCGCAGGCTAGCGCTACTTCGAGACCGCCGCCGAGCGCGGCACCGTCGATCATCGCCACGGTAGGAAACGGCATGGCTTCGATGGCGGCCAACACGTCAAGACCCGCGTTCAACAACCGGCGTGTCAGCCCCGTCTGGTCGTCAATGAGTCCATACAGTTCGCGTAGATTGGCGCCGGCGATGAAGATACCATCTTTGCTGCTTGACAGAACCAAGCCGTTGAGATCGCGCTTGCCGGCTACTTGCGTCAGGGCGTCGGCGAAGTCGCTCCAGACCGCGGTGGAGAGTGTGTTGGCCCTTGAATCGGGTTGGTCAAATGTGATGTGGGCGATGGTGTCCCTGAATTCAATCCTGACTGCTGGCGCGTCGTTCATCGATTCGACTCCACGGCTACGGGGCAATGTAGTGGGCACGTTATGGTTGCCAACCATTGCACGGGCGGGTAATTTGGTCAGGTGCGGCCAAATGCTGGCCCGACGCGGGGTACTTTCGTGGTCATGTCCCGTCGTGCGTTCTTGGCATCGGCTGCCGTGGTCGTGGCGGGGTGTGGCGGCCCATCGGCCGAACCGGACTTGGTGTGGGGCAAACGCGGCGTCGTCAACGGTGACCTCATTC
>JANLTA010000299.1:0-9518 GCA_031362705.1 Gemmataceae bacterium
CGGCGCATGGTCATCCAACAGTTGAATCAACTCGATCCACGGACCACTCTGCTTTGACGCCGATGAACGGACTGGATCCAGGCCCGCCCATTTGCGTCAAATCATCGGCTCCGGAGGCCGATATGAACTATTGTACACTACGATTCAAGAATGTAAATGGCCGTAGCCAAGAATTTCCGCCGGCTGCATCATGCCATTTGCAAGTCGAGCGATCATGATCAGAGCAAATGGACTCGTCTCGATAAATGAATGTCTTGCCATGCTCACGCAAAGCCGCTGATCATTACCCACAACGTTGTGCCGGGTCTGACTTTTAGCCTGGAAGGCTAAGAGCACTCAGCCGAGGGCAACGCCCTGGGTTATGGACGCCGGTGTTAGCAGCCTGAAGGGCTGCGACAGGCACCCTCTGTCGCAGCCCTTCAGGCTGCAATTCTGGAAATATGTGTTTCCCAGGGCGTCGCCCTGGGCTGCGTGTTCTCAGCCCTTTGGGTTGAAGAACGCAAATACCAAAACTATGGGTAATGGTCAGCGCGAAGCCGGGAAACATGTTACCCGGCGCTTCACGGGGTGTCGGGTTTCACATGTTAGATGTGTGTAGAATTCGTAAAGATACCGATATTCGCATCTGCAAGTCGCGATTGAACGGCTTTTGAACCGAATTACCTGGAAAGATGGTAACCAAACTCAAAGGGTGACCTTCATGACGGCCGAGCAAGGTGAGTTGTTGCGGCAGATCGAGGCTTTCCAATTTGAAGACGGCGAGCGCAGCCTGACGTTTGTCGCCCGGCTTGCTCGTGAAAACGCCTGGGCGCGATCGTATGCCGAGCGGGTGGTTCGGGAGTACAAGCGGTATGTCTTCCTGGCCATGTGTTCGAATGATGTGCCGCGTTGTCCATCGGAAGATGTCGATGCGGCCTGGCATCTTCATTTGACGTACACGCGAAATTATTGGAAGCAATTCTGCGGTGAGATTCTCCGCAAACCGCTGCATCATGAGCCGACTCGCGGTGGCCAGCAGGAAAGCGAAAAACACGTCGCCATGTATGACAAAACGCTGCTGGCTTATCGTGAAACGTTTGGCGAATTGCCGCCGACCGACATTTGGCCACCCGGCGCGCAGCGCTTCGGGTCGGATATTCAACACCGAAAAGTCAACACGGCCGCAAACTGGATCATCCCGAAACAGCCGATCCAACGCGTCCTTCAGATCACCGCAGCTCTCGTGCTCTCCGCCGTCATTCTGCCCGGCTGCGGGGGCGGCCTTAATCCATTCGAATTGAAAGGCGTTGAATTCCTGTACTTCCTTGTCCCGGCCATGGTTGTTGCCGTGGCACTGGGTCGAATGCAGCGTTGGGCGCTGCGCGGTCCCGGTCCCTTGCCTGACGACGATGACAATCCACTCACGTGGGAACAAGCGGCCTATCTGGCTGGTGGCTATCCGCGCCTCACCAGTGCGGCCATCGCGCAACTGGCAAGGGAAAATGTCGTTCGCGTGGCTGGCGACTCGCTAGAGCAGGGTGAAAACGACGCGACAAATCGCTCGGCAGTCGAAAACGCGATCATCAATCAACTACCGATCCGAAAGTCGCAACTGAAATCGGTGCATGATGCAGTCGAAGCGAAGTTTGCCCACGAGGCTTCCCGACTGGAGGAGGACGGCTTTGCCATCGCAAAATCGCAACGGGTGCTTGCAGGCGTGGCCAGTCTCATGCCGCTCATGATTGTAATCTTGGGCTTTGGCTTGCCGCGGCTTCTAATGGGCATTGCCAACCACAAACCCGTCGCATTTCTGGTTGCGACGCTGATACTGGGCAGCGTCTTCGGCATGTTCGCATGCCTGCGCGGGCTGAACCGCTGCAGCCGGCGCGGCCAGTCGGCACTGGCTAGCCTGCGAAAGCAACATGGCGACAATCGTTCCGATGTTGGCGTGGCCGTCGCACTGTTTGGAACAACGATCCTGGCCGGCACCGCGCTGGCCTACATGAATAACTGGTATCCGCGATCACGGCCCACGAGTGTCGACGGCGGCTGCGGCGCCGGTTGCGGTTCCGCCGACGGCGGCGGTGGTGGGGGCGGATGCGGTGGTGGTGGTTGCGGTGGCTGTGGTGGCGGAGGGGATTAACGAGAAAGTGGGATTTGATTTGCGTGCGTATTCTCGCAAAAGCCTTGATCACGGGATCCTCGCGGCGGGCACATGGGACTGAAACCTGCAATACAGTTGATCGGTACAACCAGCGCAGTGGTTTGCGCCGCCCTCGCGGAGAATGGCCATGATCGTATATCGCGGCAAACTCGCACTTGCTCTTTTGATTTTGGCGACCACGTGTGGAGCAAGATCGAATTCAAATCCGGCCGATGCGACTGGTCAACCCTGTTGGGAGCAGTTGCTCTGGTGGCTGCCCGAAGACACTGAGACGATTATCGTAGCGCCACAACAATTCCAGGTTCACACGTCAAAGCTTGAATCTAATGCCCCCAAAGACTTACCGAATGCAATGATTGCTGATCCCGCCAAGCCTGCCGACGATCCCGCAAAGACAAATCCGATGATGGGAGCGAATGCCCCGACAAAGCTGGAGGAAATCGTACAGGGCTTGGTTTCTGGTGGCATCATAGGCGGCGACAAAGGGATCAATCTGGATTTATCGGGGCTTAAAATCCAATGTGCGGTCGAAGGCAGCCGTTGCTTTACGCCACCGAAAAAGTTCGGCATGATGCTTTATCATGGATGTCAAATTTTGAAGTTTGATGCCGCGGCAAATGCGTCGGTGCAAAAGGCTTTTGAAGACTGTCTAGCGAAAGCCGAGAACAGGAAAGTCATACTCGGTCAGAAAGTCGCGATAAACACGGTGAAATCAGTTAACCAAAACATTGTTCAGGATGATTGGACATATTACGTCTGCCAGCCAACTCAAGGCGTTTTGCTCGTCGCGACGCATCAGGGATATCTCGAAGAAACGCTCAAACGAATTCAAGCCAAGCCAAACCAGCGAGCCCTTCCTGCGACGCTGCCAGAATGGAAACACGTTGACACAAAAGCGCGGGTCTGGGCGATTCGTCATTACAACGAAAAGACCGCCAAGAACGATCCATCATCGCCTTTGAGCCCACGAGCCGCTGCAGGTGCTTCGGACCCAGCAGCTATCGGATTTGTCTTTTGGTTTACCCCTGATCGCAATAATCACGCTTACTGCCGTTACCTTTCCGGGCCAGACGCTGATGTCAAACTGATTGCGGTAGAGAACTGGCCGAGTTCATCTGAAGAATTAGCGCCAAAAATCCGAAAGGTCGGCCCCGGTGTCTTGGAAATTGTCGCCGATGTCTCCGACGAACACTCAACCGGGTTCTTTCTGTTCGTTCTGCTGGGTTTTATCGGGCACGCCGTTATTCTGTAAGCCGACTGCTCGGCTGGTGGCATGGTCCCGGGGTTATGATTTGGATGCCACGTTTCCCGGCTTTGCCGGAACATGCGAGCGGCTGGCATGGCATACGTGTCTCGATATTTATATGTTTCATCTTGTTCCCGCAAAGCAGGGAAGCATGCCACTTAAAGCCCGAACTACGGGACGATGGCATCCGGCGCTCATATGCTTCTGCCGAGTACATGTTCAATCTCTAGACGATGGTATCCGGTCTAATTCCCCTCCCTCGAAGGGAGGGGTTAGGGGAGGGATTGACTCGCCATGCCCATTGATAAGCGCCGCAATACTGCCAATGCAATTCAAACCGCGCGTCGACTGCGCCGAGATATGACCTGGCCCGAGAAGCAGTTTTGGAGTCGGGTCAAAGCAAGTCAGTTTCTGAATCTGAAGTTTCGCAAACAGCATCCCATCGGACCGTTTGTCGTTGATTTCTACTGTGCCAGCGTTGGTTCGGTCGTGGAAATCGACGGCGCTAGCCACATGGACACGGAAGCCGATGCCTATCGGCAGGGATATTTGGGGAGTTTGGGACTTATGGTAGTGCGATATTCCAACGATGAAGTGTTGCGGGAGTTGGACTGGGTGATGGAGGACATACAACGGCGGTTGAGTGAGAAAGGGAATTGAATCCCTCCCTTCGAGGGAGGGGAACCGGAAGCAATTAAGACTCGGGCTACGTTGCCAGTGGCGGGGGACAACGGACGTAAACGCTGGTGGACGGAGAAAGGGAACGTTGTGCCGGTCGAAACGGAGAAGTCGTTGGAGGAAACGACGGTGTACGTTCGGGATTTGCAATAGTTGTCGCCTCGCTGCGCTTCGGCCTCCGATGCGATGGCATGAAGAATTACACCAGTCGGCTTTACCAACCAGATGTTAGACTGGGTTTCCCACGCCGCAGATCAAAAATGGCCGTAATCCAATGTTGAATGACTCCATTATCCGATCTTGACCCGCTACCGGCTGATACCGACTTGCCTTGATGAATTGGGATGTTGATCGCCTATTGTGGAACACGATCGTTCGTGTTCCACACAAAAACCCCATTTGTCCGCAGGCACAAGTTATCCAGCTTCACATTTATATCCTCATTCATCAAGGCAAGTCGGTATGATCCCCGATACGATGAGTGAATGGGCATGGCGGATCTTGATCGTGAGTCACTGCACCGGTTGGTGACGGATACCGTCCTGGGGTCTGGCTTCCGGAGAGCCACTTTCGGCGGCGTCCAGCGCGGCGCTGCGTCATTCCCCTGGGCTCGTGTCGTCATCCGACCCGTCCGGTTGCGTGATGGGGACTACTGCCAGTTCTCCTACTTCGATGCAAAAAAGCACGTCACCAAGAATGTCCGTGGGCGGGAGGTCGGCGAGCGGTTGCGCGAGGTTGTCGAAGCCGGCTTCGCCGGCGTTCACCTTTCGACAGGCACTAACGAGATCGACGTCCGCACCACCAAGCAAGGCAGGATCCTGATCGGGCGGCGGACAGTCGATACGCCCTCGCCGGAATCGTCGCAAGCGCACAACCACGTCAAGGATGTGCCCCTTCCCGAAGGCTCGGCAAACCGACTACTCGAGGCCCTCGGCATCCTGACGCGCGACGGCCACGTCCGGCCGGCCATGCGGGCGAAATACACTCAGATCAACGAGTTTCTGAAGCACCTCACGCACGTACTCGACGACGCGGGATTGCGCTCACTCGGCCGCGAGGTCGAGATCCTCGACTGCGGATGCGGGTCAAGCTACCTCAGCCTGGCCGCACACCACTACCTCAACGACGTTCTCGGCATCGCGGCGCGAGTGACGGGCGTTGACGTGAACAAAGAGCTGATCCGCAAAAGCGTCGAACGCGCCGTCCATCTCGGTGCCGATGGGGTCGCGTTCGCGTGCGGCCCCATCGACGACTCCGCGGGCAAGCCCGACATCGTCATCGCTCTGCACGCTTGCGACACCGCCACCGATGACGCCATCGCCCGAGCCGTTGTGGGCGAGGCTCGACTCCTGTTGAGTGTCCCGTGTTGTCACCACAACCTCAACAAATTGATGCGCCCCGAAGGCCCGGCGAGCGTGTTGCGCCCGCTGCTGCGCCACGGCATCCTCCGGGAACGCGCCGCCGACTTAGTCACCGATTCCTTCCGAGCGCTGGCACTGAGGCTCATGGGTTACCGCACCGACGTCGTCGAGTTCATCGATATCGAACACACGGCCCGCAATGTGATGATCCGCGCTGTCCTCGGTGTGCCCGCCGGCGACCGGGAGGCCGTAGACGAGTACCTGGAGATGCGCCGGTTCTGGGGCGTGACGCCCTATATCGAGCGCGCATTAGGCGAGCCATTCCAGCGAATCCTCGGTCGCGGGACGGATTCGGGCGGCCCACCATGCTAAACGAATCGCCTTTCCCCTTGGCCGAAGAAATGGACTACCAAGCAATCATCGACCATACTCGTCGCTGGATTGAAGCGGTGGTCATCGGTCTGAACTTGTGCCCCTTCGCCGGGCGCGTTTTCAACGATGGCAAGATCCGTTACGTTGTTACTGACGCCCGTGATGAACGGTCGTTGCTTGATGATCTGGCGGTTGAGCTGAAGGCCCTGGCCTCGTGCAAGGTTGCCGACGTCGAAACGACGCTGCTTATTCACCCGCGTGCCCTCACGAGTTTTGCAGCTTACAACGACTTCCTCGATCTCGCAGATCGACTCGTCCAAAACCTTTCGTTGCAAGGAACGATTCAGATCGCGAGCTTTCATCCGGACTACCAGTTCGCCGGTGCCAGCCCCGACGCGGTGGAGAACTATACCAACCGTTCACCCCACCCGATGCTGCACCTTCTCCGCGAAGCAAGCATCTCCGAAGTCGCCGGTGACCGGAACGAGTTGCTCGCAATTCCGCAACGCAACATTGCAACGCTGAGGGCCCTCGGCAGGGAAAAGGTCCGCAAAATGCTCAAGGCGATTGAAGGCAGCCTGACACGAACGTCGTGACGCTCCGGCGGCTAACGCTCTTTTCCGGCCTTTTATCATCCATTGACGGACGTTGTCGAGGCAGAGCTGAATTCCATGTGCTGAGACGCGTTTTCGGCGGTAACGATAGTCAAATCGACCCGCCAAACCGCAGGCGGAATTGCAGGAAGTCGCTGACGGCTACGGCGCCATCATTATCGAAATCGAATGCACTGTTGGTGCCGCCCAGGGCTAAACGGAACTGCAGGAAATCATTGGCGGCGACGCTGCCGTCTCCGGTGATGTCGCCGAACAGGCGGAAAAGGTTCGGCGTAGTGCCGGGGCTGCCGATCACCTGATAGTTGTCGCCGGTGGTGCCATCGCCGTTGCCGTCGAAGTTGGGAATTTGTCCGCCGAGTACTGTCAGCGCGTATCGGCCATCGGCCAGCGACTTGGCATCGACCGCCCCGCCGGTGAAGGTCAATGTCACGGTGTTGCCCGCCAAAGTCGCATTCAGTGTGACGGCGGCATTGTCGGATTGGCGATACAGTTGGAAAGCATCGGCCGGATTGGCCGGCAGTGCAACCCCCTGGTCGAAAGTCACTTTGAGGCTGGTCACGATCGACCGTTGCGCTGCACCATCGTTGATCTGAATTGCCGACACATGAATTGGTGGCCCCTCGGTTTCATATGCACCGATGTCGGCCGCACTTCCCGCCACCCGTGCGAAGCCGAATCCGCGCTGATCGTAGATGAGGCTGCCAACATTGGAGCCGGCATTGATCGCTTTGCTGCCGGCCAGGATGGCATGGGTCAACGTTGTGCCGCCATTATCCGACAGCGACGACAACAGCGGATCGACCTTAAGTTGATTGTTGCTTCCCTTGATGGTGGCACCTGTGATGACACTCAACAGGCTGAAGTTAGCGGTGATCGCGCCGCTGACGTCGTCGTTAGTCAGTGCCTGGTTCTTGCCGACGATCGTGCTGGCAATGGACACCACGCCAGTGTTCGGATTGTAAATGCCACCACCCTGATTGCTGGCTGTGTTAAAGGCAATCGTGCTGTTGAACACAGTGAGATTGGCCGAAGCGAGCATTTCGATGCCGCCGCCGTTGACGCCGCTGTTGCCCGAAAGCGTGACGTTGCGGAAGGTTGCCTTCGCACCGAGATAGAGTCCGCCGCCGCCATGCACGGCCGCCGCCTTGTTGGCCTGATTACCGGAGATTGTGCTATCGATGATCGTAAGCGTCCCACCCGCTGCCATGTCGATGCCGCCGCCGCGTTGACCCGAAGTGTTGGCGTTGACCGTGCTGGTGGTGATGCTGACGGACGACGCACCGGCCACAAAGATGGCGCCGCCACGCGAGCTTTTTCCGGACGCCGAGTTGCCATCGAAGATGCAGTCTATCGCATTCAGCGATGCCGTGGCCGTCGCAAGCGCAACCGCTCCGCCATTGAAATCAGTCTTGCTATCCATGATGCGAATGAAATCGAGGTCGAGTGCCGCGTCAACATTCAATATTGACCCGCCGTGGCTGCCGATGGCCCGACCGTTGATGAGGCGAAGATTGGCGAGTTCGACGGCATGACCGCCGGTGCCGGGTGTGTCGATGTTGAAATGCCGACTCAGCGAAGCTGCATCGAGCGTCAATGACGCGTTGGGACCGATGATGGTCACCGCATCGGAAATGGTCAAATGGCCGTTCGTCAGCGCGATCGTCTTCACACTATTGAAGACGGTCTTGTCAAAGGTCACAGTGTCGTGGCTGACCACCAGATTAGTTTCAGCGAGGACGTATCGCAGACTGCCAAAGCCAGAATCATTCGTGTTGATGACCTCAGTGTTCAGGCGCTCGGCCGCGCCGATGTCTATGCCGCCGGCCATGATGCGCGGGTAGCCATCGCCGCGCTGGTCATAGATCAATCCTGCGGGATTCGAGCCAGTGTTGATGGCCGGGCTGCCTGCGAGCAAGGAACAAGTCAGCGTTGGACCGCCGTTTGCCGTGGGTGTAGCGAGTAGCGGATTGACGTTCAACTTATTGCTGACGCCGACAATTGAACCGCCATTCGTGGTGGACAACAAGCTGAAGTTCGCGCCAATCGAGCCGACAATGTCCGCGCCGACGGGGGCCGAGTTCAACCCCACGATGGTGCTTGTCAATGCCACCGTGGCAGTGCCGGACTTGTGAACGCCGCCGCCTGACGCGCTCGCACTGTTGTAGGCCACCGTGCTGTTTTGCAAGCCAAGGCTGGCATTGCCGGCGACGGCGATTGCGGCGCCATTTAGCGCGAAGTTGCTGACCAAGGTGCTGTTTCGAACGAGGGTTGACGCGTCAAACAAATATACTGCTCCGCCGTCAACACTTGCCTGATTGAGTTGAAACGTGCTGTCGATGATCGTTACGCTGCCACCGGCGAGCGCGCTGATTGCGCCTCCAGTGAGTCCGGCGGTGTTCGACGACAGAGTGCATCGCGTTAATGTCAGCGACCCTGCCGCTTTCGCAATATCAATTGCTCCGCCCGAGGCAGTCGTCGTGTTATTCGAGATTTTTACGTTGGTGAGAGAAAGCGATTCATTGAAGTTGTAGATCGAACCACCCGGGCCGGCCGCGCTGTTGCCATTGATGAGTGTCAGGTTCGATATGCCGAACACGTTGCTGTCACTGCCCGAGACATCGACGCGAAAATGTCGGCTCAGCCCTCCGGCATCGATTGTCACTCCCGCCGCGGGGCCAGTAATGGTCACTGCCTCGTTGAGGAAAAGTTGACCGAACGCCAACGTGATGCTCTTGGCCGTGTTGAAGAATATCGGATCGAACGTGATGGTGTCGGGGCCTTCCTGGAAGTTTGCGTTTTCGACAGCCTGGCGCAGGGAGCCTACGCCTGAACTGTTGGCATTGGTCACCACGGTGTTCTGTCGTTCGAAAGCGCCGATGTCGGCGTACTTGCCGACGACGCGGGCAAAACCCACGCCGCGCTGATCGTAGGTCAGATTGCCGTTGTTGCCGCCGGCATCGATCGCCGGGCTGCCAGGCTCCAACTCGATTGTCAGGGTCTTGCCACCGTTTGCACCCAACGGCCCCAGCATAGGGTCAACATTGAGAATGTTGCCGCCCCCGGTGATGACGGCGCCGACAGTGTTTTCGATCAGGCAGCCGAGG
>JANLTA010000316.1:0-10556 GCA_031362705.1 Gemmataceae bacterium
GCGGAGGCGACGATCACAATGGCCAACGCCTGCATGACACGACCCCGAGAGTTTCGCCAGGCCGCACAACCGATTCGGCTGGCCGACCATTTGTGCCGGGTGCGCCGGCCCTGCGGAGGATAGTCTTACGATCCGCACCCGGCTGCCGCCGCTCGGCCCCACCCGTGCGGTCACGCAAGCCGATGCAAATGATGCAGCCCGACCGATCCGGCCGGGTGCGACGGGAGGTCGCCGATGCGCAATGCACCATGGTTGTTCACGCTGATCGTTGTCCTGGGAGTTGTGGGACCGGCACCGGCCGGCCTCGGCATCTTCTCGCGCAAGCCCAAAGTCAACCCGGCGGAACAAGTCCCGGCGCTCATCATGCAACTGAAGACGGACAAGGACGAAGACAAACGTTCGGCCGCCGCGGAGGAACTGCGCAATTACGACCCCAAAGCGTATCCCGAGATGATGACGGTATTGGCCGATGCGCTGCTTAAGGACTCCGGTGCCGGCGTTCGCACGGAAGCTGCTTCCACCATTGCCAAGTTGCGGCCGATCAATCAACAAGCCGGTTATGCTCTGGAGCAGGCAGCAGCCAATGATCCATCGATTCGTGTTCGTATGGCCGCCCGGCAATCGTTGTGGCAATACAACCTGTTGGGCTATCGCAGCGCAAAGCCACCGACCGAAACGCCTGCGCCCCAAAGTGCGCCGGTCGCAGGAGTGCAAAGCAAGCCTTATGTCGCGGCCAAGAACCCGCGTGCCGGCAAGGAATCACCAGAGCCACCGCTTGCCGATGCGTCAAGTGCTCAGCCGATTCCAGTCGCACCACCAAAACTGTTGACGCCGCCCGCCGTCAAGCAGGCACCAGTGAAACCGACTGTGCCGAAAGGTAAAGAACCACAAGGACCTTCACTCGGATCACCGGAGTAGCCGCCGCCGCTACTTTTCCGGAGCGAGCAGGCCCGGTAACTCAAAGCCCTTTCCGCCTTTAAGCAATTGTCGTCGCGCTTGGGTCTGTTGGCCAAGACCCCACAGGCGAATGAAACCCTGGGCGGCGGCCTGATCGAACTGATCTCCACCGGCCTGGCCGTCGTAGGTGGCAAGCGCCTTGGAATAGAGAGAGTGATCGCTCTTCCTTCCGGCCGCGACTGCCGATCCCTTGAACAGTTTCACCTTCACCGTGCCGCCAACGAAGCGCTGACTCGACGCCACGAACGCAAACAAGTCTTGATGAAACGCGCTGAACCACAATCCATTGTAAATGAGATCAGCGTATTCCTGGGCTACGAGTGTCTTGAACCGCTGAGCCTGCTTGGTGAGGCAAAGCGTCTCCAATTCCCGGTGAGCAGTGTGCAAGATCACGGCCGCCGGGGCTTCGTACAACTCACGTGACTTGATACCAACGAGCCGGTTCTCGACATGGTCGATCCGGCCGACGCCGTGTCGCCCGCCCATTTCATTGAGCTTCTGAATCAACGGCACACCGTCCATTTTCACACCGTCGAGAGCCACGGGTTTACCGTGTTCAAATTCGATATCGACGCAATCAGGCTCGTTGGGTGCCTTCGTCGGATCGGTTGTCCACGCAAACGCATCCGGACGTGGCTCCACCCACGGATCTTCGAGAATGCCGGCTTCCGCACTACGGCCCCACAAGTTCTGATCAACGGAATACGGGCTATCCGGCTTGGCATCAACCTGTATGTTGTGCTTCTTGGCATAGGCCAATGAGTCCGGCCGCGACATCGTCCACTCGCGCACCGGGGCCACGATCTTCAAATCTGGTGCCAGTGTTTGAAAGGTCACATCGAAGCGGACCTGATCGTTGCCTTTGCCAGTGCAGCCGTGAGCAACGGCCTTCGCGTTGTGCTCCCGTGCGGCATCGACCATTAGTTTGGCAATGAGTGGCCGGCCCAGCGCCGTTGCTAGCGGATACCGGCCTTCGTACAGCGCGCCGGCCATCAGTGCTGGAAAGACAAAGCAATCGACAAACAAGTTGCGGGCATCGACAGCAACGGCATCGACCGCGCCGGTCTTGAGCGCCTTTTGCTTGATTGCCTCAATGTCTTCGCCCTGGCCCAAATCGGCGGTAAAAGCGACAACATCGTAGCCGTATTTATCCTTGATCCACGGCACCATTACCGATGTATCAAGGCCGCCGGAGTACGCGAGGATGATCTTGTCTGCCATGGCACGTCGTTTCTCGAGTTGATTGGTCGACCCATCGTCGAACGCAGTGTTGTTATCGTGTGTTCGGAATCGTTTTCAACGGTTTAGTGACGTGAGCGGCAATTGGGGGAACGTCGCCGGTAGCATGGCCGCATTCTTTCCGTGTCCGTATCCTGTCGGAACGAAGATTCGTCTGGCCTTTCTTATAGTTCGGAGACCATGTCCGACCATGCCCACGACCGTGCGTCGCCTCGGCCGGCGTGCCGATCTCTGACCGGCGTCCGCGTTGTCGCCTGCGGCAGCTACGTCCCTGAAATTGTCGTCACTAACGAAGAGCTCTTCAAACGCTTCGGTTTCGACAGCGATTGGATCGTCAAACGTACTGGCATCCTGGAACGTCGCCACGCATTGCCTCATCAGGCCACCAGTGACTTAGCCTGGGAAGCCGCAACACGCTGCATTGCCAAAGCCGGCGTCTCCACGAAGGACATTGATCTTTGCCTCGTCGGCACTTTCACGCCTGACTATTCGTTCCCTTCGACGGCTTGTATTCTGCAGGACCGGCTGAAACTGACCTGCCCGGCCGTGGACTTGCAAGCGGCATGTGCCGGCTTCATGTATGCATTCATCACCGCCGCTGCGTATGTCAAGGCCGGAGTGAGTAACCTGGCATTAGTCGTCGGTGCTGACGCCAACTCGCGAATCTTGAATCCTCACGATATCAAGACATATCCACTCTTCGGCGACGGGGCCGGCGCGGTGTTGCTGGCCCGCGGCGACGATAATCAAGGCATCCTCGCTTATAGCATGGGAGCCGATGGAGCCGGCGGACCCATGCTGGACCGGAAAGCGTGCGGCTCGCGCCAACCACCGACACCGGAATTGCTGGAACAAGGTCAGCATTACATGTACATGGATGGCCGCGCGGTATTTCGCTGGGCGGTTTCAATTCTGTGCGACACCATCCAGGATGTGCTGAAAGCCGTGAAGCTGACACCGGATGACGTCGATCTGTATATCCCGCATCAGGCTAATATCCGCATCATCAATGCCGCGTGTGATGTGTTGAAGATTCCGCGCGGCAAAGTCTTCGCCAACCTCGACAAATACGGCAACACATCGGCCGGCTCGATTCCGCTGGCCCTCGATGAGGCAATTGAACAAGGATTGCTCAAGCCGGGCCAACTCGCGGTGCTCAGCGGCTTTGGCGCCGGGCTGGCGTGGGGTACAGCACTGGTGCGGTGGTAACGACAAGTTGAATTGCCGCTTCCAAGGCAGCGGTTTTGGAGGTAAGATAGCGTGCGTCCCAAGTTGACCGGGAGTTGTGCCATGCCATGTGATCCGACGACTATTGAACGGCTCAATGCGCTGGAGCACTCCGTGGAAGAATTGCGCCGCGAAAACGGCAAGGAATTGAAGCAACAACGATGGAAGAACATAGTCGGTACGTTCGCAAACAACCCGGCTTTCGACGAAGCAATGGAATATGGTCGCCGAATTCGGGCGGGTGAAATGGCTGTTCCAGCACTACCGGAATAGCCATGAAATACCTGTTGGACACCGATCATATTACGATTCTGCAACGCCAAAGTGGTGCAGACTATCGCCGCCTATCCCAGCGCTTGGATGAGATTTCCGACGATGATTTGACGACTTCAATTGTCAGCCTTCACGAACAATTGATGGGTTGTCACGCTTATTTGAATCGGTCGCGGAACTTAAGCCACCTGGTCGATGGATATTCGATGATGAACGATGTGTTTGACAACTACAAATCGTTGACGGTATTGGATTTTGACGACCAGGCGGCGCATGCTCTGGCTCAACTGAACGTCGCGAAAATCCGAATCGGTGCCATGGACTTGCGGATCGCCGCAACGGCGTTATCACGAAATCTGACGCTTCTGACTCGGAATTCAAGTGATTTCGGCAAAGTTCCCGGCTTATCAATCGAAGACTGGACCCAGTGACTGCGATTGGTATCAAATCGAGAATGACTTTAACGAATGCCAAGCTCGCACTCGAAGACGGCACCGTTTTCTCCGGCACAGCCTTTGGTCACATTGGTGAAGTCACCGGCGAAGCGGTCTTCAACACGTCAATGACCGGCTATCAGGAAGTGCTGACCGATCCGTCGTACACCGGTCAAATCGTGGCGATGACGTATCCGCACATTGGCAATTATGGCGTCACTCCTGAAGACCGGGAGTCGGCACGACCGCAGGTCGAGGGGTTTATCGTTCGATCATTGTGCCGCACGCCGAGCAACTATCGATCTCATGCGACGCTGAGTGATTATCTTCGTGAACACAAAGTTCCGGGCATTGAAGGCATCGACACCCGCGCATTAGTTCGACGGTTGCGTGTGCGCGGGGCGATGACAGCAGTGTTGTCGAGCGTTGACCTGGACAGTGAATCGTTGCTGCGGAAGGCAAGATCGGCACCGAAAATGACGGGCAGCGATCTGGTGCGCGAAGTTGTACCCGGCACAGCCTATTCATGGGACGAAGGTTTGGGAAGCAACTCGCTGACAATCCACGTGTTGACTCCACACAAGCCGGAACGACACGTCGTCGCCCTGGACTACGGCCTAAAATGGAACATTCTGCGTTGCCTGACGCAAGTCGGCTGCAAGGTCACGGTCCTTCCCGGTACCGCGACGGCGGCTGATGTTCTCGCCTGTGAACCTGACGGCGTGTTTCTTTCCAACGGCCCTGGCGATCCCGAACCGTTGACCTATGCCGTTGACACCATCCGCACATTGGTGGACCGGAAGCCGGTGTTCGGCATTTGCCTCGGCCATCAGCTTTTAGGTTTGGCTTATGGTGCGAAGACCTACAAACTCAAGTTCGGCCACCGCGGCGCTAATCAACCGGTGTTGAATCGCAGAACTGGTCACGTGGAGATCACGACGCAGAATCACGGCTTCGCGGTGGATGCCACTACGTTGCCGCCGGACGTGGAAGTGACGCATATCAATCTCAATGATGGCACCCTCGAAGGGCTGCGGCACAAGACAAAGCCGGTGTTCGGCGTGCAGTATCACCCGGAATCGTCGGCCGGGCCGCATGATAGTACGTATCTTTTCGAAGAGTTCCGCCGCTTAATGGATTAAGGCCTCTTCGCGGAAGCGAGGGCTATCGGACCAGGGAATGGTATTCTCCTCGACGATTTTTTTGTTCGGATTTCTGCCGTTCGTGTTGTTGGCGTACTACGTCGCACCTCGTCCGTTGAAGAACTCCGTGCTATTATTCGCCAGCCTATTCTTCTATGCCTGGGGCGAGAAGCAGTACGCCATCATCCTCGTCATCTCGATCCTCGGCAACTACTTCGCCGGCGTGCTACTAGCGAAGCACCACTCGCCGTGGTTATTGGCGGTGGCGGTCGTGGGCAATCTTCTTGTGCTCATCGGCTTCAAATACGCCAACTTCCTTGCTGACAATGTGAATTGGCTGGCCGGCTCCGAACTCATTCAACTGCGGCCCGTTCATTTGCCCATCGGCGTGTCCTTCTTTACCTTTCAGGGAATCGCCTATGTGGTGGACGTCTACACTCGAGTGGTGCCGCCCGCCCCGAATCCGGTGCGCTACGCTCTCTACGCGGCTTTGTTTCCCCATTTGGTGGCTGGGCCAATTGTCCGCTATCGCGACATTGTCAATCAGTTGGCCGACCGCCCGTTTTCATTGGATCAAGCGTCGTCCGGTGTGCGGCGCCTGATGATCGGTTTGGCCAAAAAACTCATCATCGCCAACACGCTCGGCCAATACGCCGACGCGGTGTTTCGCCTGCCGGTCGAGCAACTGTCCGCCGGACTTGCATGGCTGGGATTGGTGTGTTACTCGCTGCAAATCTATTTCGACTTCTCGGGCTATTCCGACATGGCCATCGGCCTCGGACGGTTGTTCGGCTTCGAGTTCCTGGAGAATTTCAACTATCCGTACATCGCCAAGTCAGTCACCGAGTTTTGGCGACGCTGGCACATTTCGCTTTCCAGTTGGTTACGCGACTATGTTTACATCCCGATGGGCGGAAGCCGGGTCGCCGCATGGCGAACCTATGCTAACTTGTTGATTGTCTTTTTGCTTTGCGGCGCGTGGCATGGAGCCAGTTGGACGTTTGTTATTTGGGGGGCGTGGCATGGGGCATTTCTCGTCGTCGAACGGTTGGGGCTAGGCAAATTGCTGGAGAAGTTGCCGGCAATTGTTGGTCATGTCTATACCCTGGCGGCCGTCATGATCGGCTGGGTGTATTTCCGCGCCGCGACACTCGAGCAGGCCAATGACTACCTGATTGCGCTCTTCGGTGGCGGCACGGCTCGCTACATCCTGAGCGATTTCTGGAACAAAGAAGTGCAAACGGGACTGCTGTTGGCGATTCCGTGTTGCTTACCAATCGTGCCTTGGGTCCGCGAAGCTTGGATCAAGTCAGATTTGTCGGGTTGGCGTGCTGCTGGCCTGGAGTGGTTCGGTGTGGCCGCCTGTGCGGCATTGGGCATGATCGTCCTGCCGTGCTTGTGCGCGGGATCGTACAATCCGTTCCTGTACTTTCGCTTTTGAGGAGAACGGTCATCGAATTGGCAGTCAAGATAACTCGGATTGCCGCGCAATTGGCGCTGCTCGGCGCGTTTGTCGCCGCGCTTGCGGTGTATTGTTTCAAGACTTACCTCAATGTTGTTGAAGACGCGGCCGAATTGCCGAAGTTCCGTGTCGATCATTTCAAAGACTGGAAGGACTACCCGGACGAGTTCACCAAGTCCTTCGAGGACCGCGTGGCGTGGAAGCACTTGCAAGTGCGACGGTATGCTCGTTTCAAGCTTGATACGTGGGGTGTTTCACCGACACCGCGCGTCTGGGTTGGGGACGACGGCTGGCTCTTTTACAATCACGAGGCCGATAGCACATATGTCCCCGCCACCGATCATAGGTTGGCGGCACGCCGTAATGAATGGACGCTGGCCCTTTCCGAGTGGCGGGCTTGGCTGGCCGAGCGCGGTATCCGCTTGCAAGTGGTTGTTGCGCCAAACAAGCAATCAGTCTACACCGAATATTTGCCGGCCGTCGAACGCAAACGTATCGGGCCAACGCCTCTGGACATTCTGCTCACCGAACTTCGTGCCCGCGATCCGGCGGTCGCGGTTCTTGATTTGCGACAGACGTTGCAAGAAGGACGGGTCAATCAGCGGTTGTACTTCAAGTCGGATACGCATTGGAACCCCTATGGCATTCTGGTCGGCTATCGAAGCACGGCGCATGCGCTTGGCATCGAGCCATTATCAAATAACGCTACTCGCACGGGCACCGGCGCGACAAAACACGGCGACTTGCCCCGTCAACTCGGATACTGGCCATTGGAAGATGAACCGTTCGATCACATTGAAATCACATCGCCGCGATCGCGTAGAGTCGAGTTGACGATGGACGCACGCGATGAAGCGAGCCTCGACTACCTCAATTCGCGGCTTTACGTGCAGGACAACGAAAAGCTGCCAAAGGTTGTCCTTTTTCACGATTCATTTGGTGATGGCATTTACAGTGAGTTGTTGGCCGAGCACTTCGGGCGTTTACTATGTGTTCCAAGCAATCACATGGACCCCGACGTGATCACTCGGGAAAAACCGGACATCGTGATCTTGGAAATCGTTGAACGACTGTTCCAAGGCATTGGCTCACGCCGGCCGACCGATCCGCCACGCCGTTCGCTGACGCGCTAGCGGAGAAAATAAACGGCCGAGCCTGCACCGATTACAGCTAGAACCGCAACGGCTTTGAGTACGCCGCTGAAGTAACCCTTGCTCCATTCGTCGAGCCGGACGTAACCGGTGATGGCGAATAGCGCGGCGACTATGACGGCAAGACCGCGGGCGATCCAACTCATCCGCTCTTCCATCCGATAGCCGCGCTCTTTTTGACCCAACTCGCGAATGTAGTCGCCGGGAAGCTCGAAGGTCACCAATATTTGCTTACCCGAACCGAGTTCCTTACCATCGGAGTCACCCAATGGCACTTCCGAACCGTCCTGAGTGTCGGTGATCAGTTGCGCCAACTTAGTGTCCGTGACCCGTGTGTACCGCAGATCTAACGCGGCCGTCACCACTTTGGTGGCCTGCTCCAGGGCGTCCTTGCGGGCTTCCTCTGTTGTCGGTGCCCAGCCTTTGACGGCAAACGTGTAAGCCGCTTCCTGGTCGACATTTCGTTTCGTTCGCTTGATGGTCGGTTTTTGCGTGACGACCCGATTGCGTGCCACTTTGAGAACTGGTGGCTCGGGAACGAGACACTCATCGACCCACACTTCCCCGATGTGTGTGCGCACTCGTGCCTTACTCGAGACGAAAAGCGTCAGAGCGCCAATCAACAGCAGGAAGATCAGAAAAGTTCGCATGGTAAGCTCCGCTTATGCCGCTTTGTAGCGTAGGCGTTTGGGGAAGGCCAGCGGGCGTGGGTCGTGCGGGCTGACGAACTGTACGAGGGCGGCTGCCGTGGTGAGTGCCGCTGCCGCACCCCAGCCGGTGATGCTGGTGTGATGCTCAATTTCCAGGAAGGCAAGCAGGATGGACGACAGGAAGCCGGCGACCAATACGGGCCATACGCTGAACCACGACTTGCGCCGACGGTCGGCGAGCCGCCACCATTTCATGACGCCAAACACCAGGGCAAAGTAGCTCATGTAGGCGGCGGCAGTTGACAATGCTTTGTCGGGCGAAGCAAGTTGTTGCAGCGTTTCTTCGCTGCCGCTTCGCGGCGAAACGCCAAAGGTCTTGGGGTTCAGGTTCCAGCCGTCGAGCCACAAGGCGAACGCACCAAGGACGGCACCGGCCACGGCCAGAGTTAACCGGCGGCTCCAGATCTCTTCCCTCGGTCGTAGATTCCAGATCTTGGCGGGAATCAACACGGCCCAGCTCGCGGCAACGGTGAGGAAGTACGTCGTTCCCAGCCAATGCAGGTTTTCTCGTGAGATCGCGGCCCACAACATTGTCGAGAGCATCGCCAACACAGCGACCATCGCCATTGAGCCGCTCAATTCGCCAATGGTGCCACGGGCCGTATGAACGACCGGCAACACTTCGGGAATATTCGACGAACTCACGGGTGCCGCATGAAAAGCCGGTAGGGCGTTCGCCGGCCGCGGTAACGGTGGCGGCATGACCGGGAAGCCGGATGGCTTGATCATCGTCTCCACGGTTTGCGCGAACTCAGCCATTGAGACGTAGCGCTGGCCGGGGTCCTTCGCCAAGGCCTTGGCTACGATGCTGCGGTAATCGGGCGGCAACAACGAGAGGTCTGGAGCGCTGGTGAGGTGCTTCATCAACACTTCGCCCGGTGATTCACCTTCGAAGGGGAGTTTGCCGGTGAGCATCTCGTAAAGCAGGACACCGCAAGCATAGATATCAATTTGCTTGTTGTAATTGCCGGTCGATATTTCCGGAGCCATGTAGTGGACAGTGCCGACCGATTGCGTTTGCGGCGTGCGCTGGCTGGCACTGATGCTCTTGCACAGGCCATAGTCGCCGACTTTGATCAGACCATCTTCGAGGAATATGTTAGCCGGCTTCAAATCGCGGTGGACGATGCCGTGGTCGTGCAAATAGCCGACCGCGCGGGCCAACGCGAGAAACCACTCGCGGGCCAGATCGATTGGCAAGCCATTCGGGTGCCGCTCCAACACTTGATGGAGAGGGTCACCGCTGACATATTCCATAACCACCCACTGGTTGCCCTGCGGGTCGGTCTTGAGATCGTAAACGCTGACGAGATTCTGGTGCTTAAGATTGATGCAATGGGCGATGCCGCGAAGCTCGATCCCCGAATCGCCGCGCAGCAACTTGAGCGCGACTTCTTTGCCGCCGTCGGACAGGGCGAAGTAAACTTCACCGAACCCGCCCTTGCCGACGCCACGCTTGATGGTGTAACCATCCAGCGGCTTCTGTCCGGATCCGAAGGTGAACTTCATGACAAACCTCGTCATCAAGGTTGAGTGCGTAAGGGTGAAACAAGTCGTTTAATGAGCGAGTGACGACTCATCCCCCATCCTTCCGCATTCATCCTTTCCTTGTGTTCTTCGCCGGCTCCAGGGCGAAATTGAAATCCGTGCCGGAAACGGTGGCGGTATTCGGTAAGGCTTCCTTGTCCTTTACCATACGTCCGTTCACCTTAAACTCCCCGGGCACGCGCACGCCAAGGCCGTCCTTTTGACGATACAGCACAATTGACTTCTTCAGGTCGGGATGAACGACATGGGCTTGCGGACCGGGGCCGATGATGAGCGAATCGGCCATCAAAAGTACGCCATCCAGGGCGAGCGGCAATCGTTGGCCGGACTGCATGACCAGTTTGGCGGTGGCACTCAGTTGCACGGGCCGATGGAATATCAGTTGGCAACCCGCACCGAGCGTAATGCGGTCG
>JANLTA010000811.1:0-1699 GCA_031362705.1 Gemmataceae bacterium
CCAACGAGAGCGCTTCAATCGATTGAACAGTCTGAACGTTGAATCGCTCCATAAACGTGCGAATAACCACCGGCACATTCTTCATGCTCAGTTTTGGCGACTTGATCAGCCCGCGCTTCGACACCTGCATCTCGGCGACCATACCTTTGGCCGTATCAAGCATACCCTTATACATGTTTTGAAACTGGAAGTCGGTATCGGCATCGATCGCGCGCATGTTGTTGTAAGTTAATTGAATCTTGGCGGTGCCATCGGGCTGTACCGAGCTGGTTTTCTCCGTCAAATCAAAATTGACGCCGAGACCCCGCAAGTGCAACTCGCCGTGTTCCGGTGCCGCTGCGATGCCGATGTGACTCTCCAAAAGGATCTTGTGGGAATCTCCCGCCTTGTGTTTGACCGATAACGTCGCCGGCTTGCGCTGCACCGCCAGAGTTGCCGTATCCATCACGATAGCTTCGCCCCATCGCACCTTCCCTTCGGGAGTCGTGTATCGTGGTTGCAGCCAAACGACATGACCATCCCCAACCTCTGGCATTTTCCACTCCGCTTTTGCCTCCCGACTGGCACCCACTGGCACCTCGGCAACCGCGTCATATTTCATTTCCACTGTCTGCCGCGGACTGTCGCCATGGACTGGCGACGGCTGCGAAGTCGCTCCGGGGCGAATCCGTTTCCCGGGTTCCCCAACCCACATCTCAAGCGCGACAGACTTGATCCGCTTCATCGGATCGGAAATCCACGCGGTAATCTGTTGGCGAACAACGCCATCGATTTCAATAGGCTGTGATGGCACCAGATTCAGCATTCGACCTTCCAAAAGGTAAACAGCATATTCACTGGGAATCGAGAACACGATCTGGGCATTGAGTCCTGCAACCAGGATCGACCGAACATTCCCCAATGAATCGACGATCATGCTGCCGGAGTTGCCCGGACTGGCACCACCCTCGATCTGGACATACTTGATGCTGCCGTTGGGCCGCGGCAGCCGACCATTCACGGTCGTCTGCCGGACTTTCACGGTTGTTTCCAACGAAAGATTGCCATCCGAAAACGCCTTGGCAACTTGATTTCCTAGTGGAAAGCCAACGACGTAAAGATGCTGGCCTTCCGAAAGGTCAGCTGACCGGACAATTGGCATGGGGGGCGGAAGGTTGTCTCCTTCAATCCGGCAGACAGCAAGATCGTTATCGCGGTCTAACCCGAGAATCTTGCAGTCAAAAATGCGCTCTTTGCTTGTGCCGGAATCAAAAACCGCCTTGACAAACGCGGGCGGTGCCGCTGAAGGATCCTTCATGCCAACCACGTGCGAATTGGTAATCATAATGCCGGGTTCAACCATCCAGCCCGTTCCGGTGCCGCCACCGCCGTCGTGACTACCCACCTTGACCCAAATGGCCGACTTCTTCACGCGTTCTTCGGTCATAGGATCAATGCGAAACGGAAAGCTCTTCGGCGTATCATGAAACGTCGCCACCGTGATCTTCGGCTTCTCAACGGGCTTCTCAACCTTTGATGTTTCTTTCGGCGCCTCGGTCTTCTTGGCTGCTTCTTCTTTGGCGGTGTCGCCGAGGTTGATTTTGGATACGTTGTTGACGGCGACCGGATTCTTCGAACCGTCGTCGTTCGCACCGCCGCGAAAGAACACAGCCCAAATGGTGACGGCCGACATCAGCGCGACTGCGGTGCCAATGCCGAC
>JANLTA010000377.1:0-1904 GCA_031362705.1 Gemmataceae bacterium
TTCACAACGACCGTCGGGCAGAAGCCGGTAAATGGGTTTTCAAAAGCAAAAGCCACCTTCGACAGGGCACTTGGCGATGTACCACACTTTGTCTTCCACGACATCCGCCGCACCGTCCGAACTCGTCTCTCGGCACTCCGCATAGCGGAGCCGGTCGCGGAATTGGTTATCGGCCATGGTCAAAAGGGGCTCGCACGCATCTACGACCAGCATAAGTACGTTGACGAAATGCGAGAGGCGCTTGTCGCTTGGAACGAGTTGCTCTCTCGCATCGTGAGATCGACATGCACCGGCAATGCCGACCCGATCTCGACAAATAGTGGGGATCATGGATGACGAAACCTAAGCCCCCTCCCCTACCAAAAGCCAATTCCGCCACTAGTTGGACAGTAAGTGATTCAGACCGGGTCGACTGGTTCATTGACGAGTTACTCATGGAAACTGAGCACAACTGCGGGACAAATAGTGAGGAGATGAGGCGACTGAAAGATCTGATCGTTGGACATGAGCTTCGCGTTCTCGAACCGCACGCCAGCATACGCCTAGTCGACTGGCTTTCTGCAATACTTTTGGCCGGAAACGCTCAAATGCAAATCGAGCAGGGTGACTTTGGTCCGGTCGAATTCTTTACCACCGGCATCGGTCAAATCGCACTTAGAAGAGTCGAACTTAGAAAAGACAAAAACGCCCAAGCCGAGGTCATTCGGCCTTTGGGCGGCGAGGATCAGTGGTTACCGGAGGTCATTAAACCTAAACGTTTCATGTCATGGAATCTGAGTTTCCCCTTGGAATCCGGTGGAATCATCGACTGCAAGATCGTTAGTCCCATTTACGATCAAGTGAATAGCAACCAAAACGCCACCATAACCGCCGACGAATTGAGTGAGCTGCTCGGACCGCCCAGCGGGCCGCTAGTCAGATTGCTACGTTTGACAGAATTGAAAGACCAGCCAAGACAGGTCCACCTCGCGTTGGCGGACTTTCTAGATCAGAGTGTCTTTCGTCAAAACTCACGTCATCGGCCAACGGCAACACTGCAAACCGAATTGGCAAACTGGAACGAATTCGAGTGTGGCCCAATGATACAGCAGCTGCGCTCTGGAACAATTCGACCTGGCCAGGGGCAGTTGTTAGCTGATCGGCTCGATCACTTTCGCCGCGACAATAAGAATGAGGGCCGTCAGCGACCTCCCAGTTTTCTCCTGCTGCCCAGCGATTTGGCTGCACGGCAGATGAAGGCTGACTATCGTAAATTATTTGCTGAACAGAAAAATGCAAAAAAGGCAAAAGAGTTGCTTGTCGATCGCTGGGCTAGTCGCTTTGTGGAATCGACCGTTCTCAATATCATTGAGAACCGTGGATCGCGGCGATCGCGGAAGGTATAGGTTTTCGGGCTTGTCGTGCGTTGAGCGAACCTAGGCGTAAGTCGGCTAGTAAAGGCCGTTAGTGCCCTCCGAGTTTTTCGAGTTTAAAGCGTTAAGGCGGCTCGCTTGGTCGCTTAGCCACTCGGAGTATCATTATGAGATCGCATAGCAAGACAACTTTCGGCAGTTCACACCTCTCGCCACCTGTTGGTCATTTGCGCGTGCTTACGGTGAAAGACCTTCCTGCCAAAGGCATAAATTATTCCCCAAGCCATCGGCGCCGCCTAATTGAACGAAAAGAGTTCCCCGAGCCCGTGAAGCTGTCACCGCGAAAGAACGCATGGTGGGAAGAAAATATCGATAGCTGGATCCAAGTGCGCATGTCAGGCCTATCTTGGAGCGATTGGATCGCTGCTAAAGCGGACAATGCCAAGGTCGAGTTTTGGATTGCCGATCAAGTCGCAAAAGCAACCGCGCAGACCCGTCACGAAGTCCCTCTTTGTGAGAAGCGGTTGAGAAAGGCTTCGGCAACAGCGGGCC
>JANLTA010000382.1:0-1630 GCA_031362705.1 Gemmataceae bacterium
GACACCTCGGCGGGAATGCCCGGGCGAATCTGTTCGATCGGCATCGGCGTGGCGTTTTGATGTTGAAGCAACTTCTCCACGCTGGTGCCGGTTGGGAACGGTGGCCGCCCCGTCAACAGGAAGTAAAAGGTGCAGCCCAGACTGTAAAGGTCCGCGCGGATGTCCACCCTGCTGGCGTCGCGGGCCTGTTCGGGTGCGATGTAGTCCGGCGTGCCGATCACCGAGCCTTGCATGGTCAGTGCGGTCAACGTGTCGTGGTCGTCCAACGACTCACTGAAGCGGACTAAACCAAGATCGAGAATCTTGACGACGCCGCCGGGGCTGCCGCGCGGCACCGGCAGAGGTGTGTCGCCGGGTTTCGCCAACGAACCAGAGCCGGGCTTCGTGCCGCCCTTGCGCATGGCCATTGGATTAGAAGGCCGCGTCACCAGCAAGTTCGATGGCTTGATGTCGCGGTGGACCATGCCAAATTCAAACGCATGTTGCAGTCCGTTGGCCGCCTGACGAACAAAATCAACGGCGTGCGGGACTGCCAGTGGCCCTTGCGTTTGCACCATCTTCATCAGGTCCACGCCATCGACGTATTCCATGGCGATGAAGTGGGTGTCGTTGAACTCGTTGTAGTCAAACAGGATTACGATGTTTGGATGCAACAGCTGCGCGACCGCCTGCGCCTCGCGTTGGAAGCGCCGAATCAATTCGTCGTCGTTCGACGTGATGCGCATCGCCTGTGAGCTGATCATCTTCAAAGCGACCATCCGGCCAAGCCGCAGGTGTGCAGCTTTGTAGACACTGCCCATGCCGCCCTGGCCGAGATGTTCCAGTAGCCGATATTCGCCAAACAGCAGCGAGGCCGCGTTGCCGGAATAAATCAACTCGACTTGATATGCCGTAAGCCAATTCCATTCGATGAGTTGTTGCGCGAGTGTATCACAATCGCGGAAATTGCCGATGGACGCGCCGACCTCTTCAAGCTGACCGGCGTCAAGCAGCCGGTGCTCTTCGAGCGTGCGCAAAAGATCGATTGCCGACAGACTCATGGCAGGTGAGTCGCCCTGCTGCGGGGATCCGGTCGAGCCGGACGGAGTATGACCTTTGGAATTGTAGCTCAGGTTTTTGGCGGATGATGTACAAGAAAGGGCCTGCCGTCCTTTGCGGTCGGCAGGCCCATTTTGGTTATGATCGTAGCGGTTGTTACTTTCGTTCCGGCTTGGGCAGGTCGGCTAGCTCTTCTTTCACAGACGCGTAATGGCTGAACTCCATGGTGAAGCTGGCCGTGCCGCTGGTGGCCCCGCGCAGGTCAGTCGTGTAACCGAACAGATTCGCCAGCGGAATCTGCGACTTGATCATGCTGCGGCCTTTGTCGTTCGACATCTCCATGATGATGCCGCGGCGGCGGTTGATGTCGCCGGCGATGGCACCCTGGTGCGCTTCCGGCGAAACGACCGCCACGTTCATGATGGGTTCTAACAGTGTAATGCCGGCTTCTGCCTGGGCGTCACGGAAGTTCTCGATGGCCGCCAGCTTGAACGCGTCTTGCGATGAGTCCACGTCGTGGTATTTTCCGTCGTACAACTCGGCCCGCAAATCGACGAATGGGAACGGGTACTTGTGGCCACGAGCGGTGCCG
>JANLTA010000419.1:0-2401 GCA_031362705.1 Gemmataceae bacterium
CAAACAATCCCTCCCCTGGCCCCTCCCTTCGAGGGAGGGGAATAAATCATAACCCCAACCCATTAGCGCCACCCGGTATGCCTCCCGTCGTTCAAGTCATTGATCTGGTTAAAGACTATTACATGGCTTCGGTCGTGAACGTGCTTCGCGGCTTGAACCTTGCCGTCGCCCAGGGCGACTTCGTCGCGCTCATGGGACCAAGCGGTTCAGGCAAATCCACCCTGCTCAACATTCTCGGCTGCCTAGATCGTCTGACCCACGGCCAATACATCCTGGCTGGCAGCGACATTTCCGACATGGAAGACGATGAGCTTTCCGAGATTCGCAGCAAGTACCTCGGCTTCATCTTTCAGTCGTACAACTTGTTGCCGCAGTACACGGTGGTCGAGAACATCGAGATCCCGCTGCTCTACCAGGGTGCCCGGCTCAATGACGAAACCCGCCAACGTTGCGAAGCGCTCGCGGAGTTAGTCGGCCTCGGCGACCGCATGGACCACCGACCCACGGAGTTAAGCGGCGGCCAGCAGCAGCGAGTCGCCATCGCCCGCGCTTTGGTGAACGACCCACAAGTTATTCTTGCCGACGAACCCACCGGCAACCTCGACACACGCACCAGCGTCGAGATCATGCAGATGTTGCATCAACTGAACGCCGGTGGCAAAACCATCATCATGGTTACCCACGAAAACGACATCGCCGCCTGGGCCAGGCGCGTCATCCGCCTGCGCGACGGCATCATCGAAAGCGACGAACGCAACGACGACAAGCCGGATTGGGCACATCGAGCGGCGATCGCGGTGTGAGAATTGCAATCACTTCGCAGATAGCGCCACGACACGCCCTCACGACAAACAATGCTCTAATTAATAGAGCACTTGGCCGTCCTAAATCGCGGTCCACCTGGTGAACTCCAACGCCGATGGACAAACGGACTAATCTTTGGTGCAACACGTATTTGGATTCGTAGGCTAGTCAGCAACCGTCGACATATTCCGTTCTGAAGTCCTTTGACAGGAAAGGTGCCGTAATGCGTCCAGAGCACTTTTTGATTGTCGGTGCGGTGACCATTGCCGTAGGGGTGATAATCCTGGGGTTTCTCAAGATCAAAAGCGAACGCCGTCGCGTACGTCTGAAACGAGAGACTGAGATAGAAAAGGTGCTTTTCCAGGAGATAAGGAAAAAGGGTGCGAGCAAGATCGATCATAATCACATCGCCGAGCGACATCATGTCACCTTGGACATTGTTTACTCGGCTGCGACAAAGCTTTATTCGCGGTGTTGTGAGCGTGCACTTGAAGATCTTCAAATTACTGAAAAAGAGCGAGCCATTCTGGAAAAGCTCGGTGCGGTATTGGCGTTAACATCATCGCAAATGCAGGAAGTCGAACAAGGTGTGCGTAATCGACTCTTGCGTTCCGAGGTCGACATGGCCTTGGCTGATGGAGTGGTCACAGTCGAAGAGGAAACGGAACTGGTCAACCTTCGGCGAAAACTCGGTTTTACCGCCGATCATGCTGCGCATGTTGCTGGCGAAACGGCATCCGATGCTTACTTGGCACTGTTTCGGGAGATTGCCGCGGATGGACGAATCACTGGTGAGGAGTTGGAACAACTCAGAGGCTTTCGCGGAGCTATTGGGTTTTCAGTCGAACGCGCTAATGAGATCGTTCGCAAAGATGCTGCCGAACTGTACCGACGGTGGTTTCTCAACGTCACTCAGGACGATGAAATCTCTCAAGCCGAGGAAGATGGTCTGACCTGGCTGAAAAACGAGTTCGGCTTACACCACGGCGCGGCTGCCTACTACGACGCCAGAATTGAGGCCATCAAACTGAGATCACGCTGCCGGAACGGTCAATTACCGACTGTCACAACGGATCGACTCTTGGAAAGCGGCGAAATCTGTCATTGGATCGGACCATGCACCTTCGAGTGGCAAACCGCCACCAAAGCCAAAGATGAAAGCGGCGAACTGATTATCACAAGCCGACAATTGGCGTTTACTTCAGCGACCAAGTCATTCGCGCTTTCGCCATCGCGGATCGTTGATGTCCAGTTGTTTAGTAACGGAGTTGATCTGAAGAGTACAACTAATCGTGGCAACGGGTTCTATCGGCTACGCGAACCTCAAATGGTGGAGGCCATTATTGTCGGGCTAGTCAAGTTCCACAAGTATCAGCTAAGTGAGACGTTTTCTTCGACGAAAACACGCCACATCCCGGACGATATCCGACGTAAAGTTTGGCAGCGCGACAGCGGTCGATGCGTCCGGTGCCAAGAGGCCGACTATCTGGAGTACGACCATATCATTCCTCACTCACGCGGCGGCGCAAACTCAGTTGGAAATGTTCAACTGCTGTGCCGCCGGTGCAACATACACAAATCGGATAGGATTTAGCAG
>JANLTA010000482.1:0-4091 GCA_031362705.1 Gemmataceae bacterium
GATCACTTACCTGTGATGCCGGTGCGGCGTCCTGGCATCTCAACTACACTCGCTTACTTTCCCGGCGACCGGAACGTGCCGAGACGTATCCCATTCACCAGCGGACATGCGTCCTCCGACGGTCTACGCTTGGAATGCCAAATGCTGCGCGCACTCTCACACAGTCACGCACGAAGCGATGCGAACGGGCACTGTCGTTGTTGCCGTGGCTCGACCGCTCTTCACAGTGGAGCGTGCTCGAGGATCGTTGTTGTTGGTCATTTCCCGACCGCTCTTCACTGGTGGAGCGTGCCCGGTAATCCCCGTTCTGCCCCGAGGCAGCTGAGGTTTACAAGCCACACCCTTGCTGGCGCTTCGGGCTTGGCTTGAGTGTCGCATAAAGAGGAGGAAGAGAAGGAGGAGGGGGATGTTTGGGTGCGACGTTTTTGATTGCGTCCCGGTCATGTCCCGCTGCATCGTCTTCCAGCAAACTTCGGCCATCCGCATGACAAACACGCCGAGCGTTCGGTGGTGCGCTCGACTCGAATCGTCCAGTGCAGACCCCGTGAATCCGAGGATCGGCAAAGCCATTGACGAGTCTTCGCCGTCATATCGCGCAAAAATATGGCCATCGCCATGCGCGATACCGCATTCAGCCAGGCTGGTTCAAAACCCAGGCCGAATACGGACACTTGGCCGCGATGTGAGCTAGCATCACATTGCTGCCGGGTGCATCATCGGATACGGGCAATGCGGATGCAATGTCGGTTGCGAGATTTTCTTCCTGGCCCCGGGCATGGACAAAACAACCATTGTCTTCGCTAAAATCACATCGACGCTGAAAAATGCAAATGGGAGGAATTCTAAGTGGCACGAGTCATTTTGGAGCCGACACGAATACAGGCGCATGGGTCGCCACCGAAGGTAATTGAGGAGTTTGTTGGCCGGGGCGATTCTGGTGGGGCGGTCAGCGTCGCACGCATGGTCAGTCCGACCGGGTGGGGTGAGCCGGGCCAGACGCCGGAGTTCGATGAATACACCATCGTGTTGCGCGGCACCATGCGCGTGGAAACCCGCACCGGCATTCACACCGTCACTGCGGGCCAGGCCATCATCGTCAGCCGCGGCGAATGGGTGCGGTACAGTACGCCGGAACCCGGTGGAGCAGAGTACATCGCGGTGTGTTTGCCAAGCTTTAGCGTGGAGCGCGTTCATCGGGATACATGATTAATTTGCCAATTGGTCCTGCCGGCTGAGCGTGAGGGAACCAGCTAAGAAAACCGGACTGCCCGATTCAACTCGTTCTTCCGTGGGAGTCAACGTTTTGGTATTATTTCGCCCATGAAAATCCGCGAGATGCTGCGGCTATTGAAGTCCGATGGCTGGTATCAGATTCCGGCCAAGGGCGGGCACCGCCAGTTCAAGCACCCGTCCAAACGCGGTCGAGTGACAGTTTCTGGTAAGATGAGCCATACTCTGTCGCCTGGAACGCTCAACAGCATTTTGAAACAGTCGGGTCTCGATCAGTGAGGATCCAATCGTGCGTTATGCCATCGTGATCGAACAAGCTGACGACAACTTCGCCGCCTATGTGCCCGATTTGCCGGGCTGCGTTGCGACCGGCGATACCGAGGAAGAAACCGAACGGTTGCTTCGGGAAGCCATCGCGTTGCACGTAACGGGGATGCGCGAGGATGGTTTTGATATTCCGGAGCCGACGAGCGTGGTGCGATACTTGGAAGTGATGGCGTGATTGCGTTCGCGAGTGTATTGGTGCTTGATGTTAAGCTGGTTCAAGAACTGGTTTGAGCCTCGACATTCGTCGCCAGCGCCACTGCCTGCACGCGGCAGTGAACCGCCCATTTCTTACGAGGAACTTTGTTCGTTATTTGAATGGCTGAATCGACCAAATCCCCCGCCCTGCAACCACACGCATCGCCTAAGTCGAAGGTTTCTACAAAAACGCCGATTACCGGTCGAGCTGACCATTGCCTGGCTTTGTGCGCATGGCGGTTACTGCGATTGCGAAGTGATATTCAATGTGACCAATGACTGGGGTGAGAAAGTAGGATTTGATCCGCCGGATGAAGACGAGGAATAGCGAGACAATATGCGGTTTTGGTTCGCCTGGTGCTTGATTTCTATCATGCAATAACTCTCCCCCTCCCCTACGCCCAATTTATTAGGTATACTGGCGGGACACGCTTTCGCTGCCGGTCGTGGCGGCTGGTTTTTACGAGGTCCGCGTCATGATGATTCGTCGGTTGGGAATTGTTGTCGCATTGCTCGGCGTTGTCGGGCTGACCCAGGCGGATGTCAAACGTGAGACGTCGCTGGCGCGGATGCAGGCGGACATGCAGTATTTCACGTCCGATGAATGTGAAGGGCGCGGGCCGGGCACGGCGGGGATCGACAAGGCGGCCGACCGGATCGCGGCGGCATTCAAGGAAGCGGGCCTCAAAGGCGCGATGAAGGACGGCGGCTACTTTCAGCCGTTTACCGTCGGTGGGCCATCGCGGCTGACCAAATCGGAGTTGTCGATCTGGGGATCCAACGGCATTGCCATCAAGTTGACGGCGAGTGACTTTACGCCGCTTGGGGCAACTTCGAGCGCTACGATTTCCGGCGAACTCGTTTTCGCGGGGCACTCCGTTGTCGATGAGAAGGTACCTTACGACGATTACGACGGCCTGGATGTCGCGGGCAAAGTCGTTGTCATGTTGCGGCGGTGCCCGCGCTATGCTGGCACCGGCGAGAAGAAGTTCGGCGACGGCGAGGCGGCCATCAATGCATCGTCGCTGGCGACCAAGATTGCCAATGCGGAGAAGCACAAGGCGGCCGGAGTGATTCTGGTCAACGACCGGACGACACTGACGGAATCGAAAGATGCACTTATGCCGTTCACGGCAACGCGGTCTGCCAATGCCGCCAAGATACCGGCCGTGCATATCCATCGCGATGTGGCCGAGTTACTGTTTCGCCGATCGTTTGGCAAATCGATCGAGCAGATGGAAGACGCCATCGACAAAGACCTGAAGCCGCAAAACGGGCCAATGAAGGGTCTGACAGCGGACTTCGATGTCGCCGTCGAACGTGATCGCAAGGTGGCGGTGAAGAACGTTGTCGGCGTGTTGGAGGGCAGCGGCCCATTGGCCAACGAGACCGTCATTGTCGGTGCCCATTACGATCACCTCGGCTACGGTGGTTCGGGCAGCCTGGCCCGAGGCCTCAACAAACCCGCCATCCACTATGGTGCGGATGACAATGCGTCAGGCACGACGACGATTGTCGAATTGGCCCGGCGGTTCGGTGCGATGAAAGATCGCGTTGGCCGGCGCATCGTGTTCATGACGTTTTCTGCCGAGGAGATGGGCCTGCTCGGTTCGGTGCACTATTGCAAGGAGCCGCTGTTTCCGCTGGAAAACACAACGGTGATGGTGAATCTTGACATGGTGGGTCGCTTGATTGCCGACAAGGAAACGAGTCAGGACAAACTCGAGATCGGCGGAATGGGTACGGCCACGCAGTTCGATGCGATGGTGGACAAGTACAACCAGAAGTACAACTTCAAGTTGAAAAAGACCAAGGCCGGCATGGGGCCGAGCGATCACCAGTCGTTCTTCCTGAAGCAGTTGCCGGTGCTGTTCTTCTTTACCGGGCTGCACACTGATTATCATCGCCCCACGGACACGTGGGAGAAGATCAACTATGCGGGCATTGTGAAGATTGCCGACCTGGCGGAGGATCTGGTCGTTGATCTGGCAGCGCGGGAAGAGAAGTTGGAGTTTGTCAAAGTCGGTGGTTCGATGAACCCGACGATGCAGGAACCTAATCCAAAACCGAAACCGAAGGACGCGGCAGAAACCAAGGTCTCACCAAAAGAAGCGAAGGCTGATCCAGCTAAGACCGCGACCAAGGAAGCGAAACCCGATCCACATGGCGATCAACCTTCGGGGCAACAAATCCGAATGAAAGTGCGCGTTGGTGCGATCCCTGATTACAGCGACGATGACAAAGATGGCGTGTTGCTGCAAGGCGTCAGCCCGGACAGTCCGGCATCGAAGGCTGGATTGAAAGAAGGCGACCGCGTCGTGGAGATCGCCGGCGATCCG
>JANLTA010000827.1:0-2512 GCA_031362705.1 Gemmataceae bacterium
GGCATGAGTACCACCGTGGCCTTCGCGGAAGTCAAAGCTTATCAACCCTATGTGCGGAATACTTCTATGCCGGCCGGCTTAAACGCGCCGTACCCAGTTGCTGCCGCCGACATTACCGCGATGGCCAACAGCGGCACATACCGTGGGGAAATCGCGCACACCGAATGGTCCGATTCGCCTAGTCATCAGTCCGGGTTTTCTTTTGCTCTGGTACCGAACACGTTTGTTCCCTATCTCGATTCGATCAACAACGTGACCGTCGACGTTGACGTGTTGACGCAAGTCGAAGGTTCCAGCGCCTCGAAACCGAGCTACTCAGCGGTCACAAGTCGAAGTTATCACGCCGGCGGAGTGGTGAACGTGTTGTTCATGGATGGATCCGTCAAGACCATAACATCCGGCATCACTTTAGCGACCTGGCGCGCCTTGGGAACACGCAACGGCGGAGAAACGGTTGGCGAATATTAGTCGACTGCGGACAACAGTGTGCCGGTCACTTCGCCCAAGCCGATGCGGTAGCCGTCGCCCTGGCACCAGCCGGTCATAGTGACGCGGTCCCCGTCCTGGAGAAAGCTGCGAGTTTCGCCGTTGGGCAACGGCACCGGCTTGCTGCCGCGCCAGGCGAGTTCCAACATGCTGCCGAAACTGTCCGGCGTCGGGCCGCTAATGGTTCCCGTGGCGAGCAAGTCGCCGGGTCGAAGGTTACAGCCGCCGACGGCGTGATGGGCCAGTTGTTGGGCAAAGTTCCAATACAAGTGTTTCGCATTGGATCGACAAATGATATGTGGCCGATCCATCTTCGCGCCCTGAACTGAGACCTCCAGTTGAATGTCGAAGGCACCGTTGACGGGCGATTGCAAATAGGGCAATGGCTCAGGATCCTGCTTTGGTCCTGCCACGCGGAACGGCTCTAACGCCGCCATCGGCACGACCCACGGCGAGATTGACGTGCCAAAGTTCTTGGCGAGAAACGGGCCGAGCGGCACGTATTCCCATGTCTGAATATCCCGGGCGCTCCAGTCGTTGACTAGCACTACGCCAAAGAGGTGATCCATCGCTTTGGCGATCGGAATCGATTGGCCAAGCGTATTGCCTGGGCCGACGAATGCACCGAGTTCCAGCTCGAAATCCATCGACTTGCTGGGGCCAAAGATCGGATTCGCAGCATCGGCCGGCTTCGTTTGGCCCATCGGTCGATGGATGTCCGTGCCACTGACGACGATGGAACTCGCTCGGCCATGATAACCCACCGGCAGGTGCAGCCAGTTGGGTTGCAGGGCATTGTCGGCTCCGCGAATCATCGTGCCGACGTTAGTGGCATGTTCTCGCGATGAATAGAAGTCGGTGTAATCGCCGATCTCGGCGGGCAACAGCATTTGCACAGACGCCATAGGCAGCAGCACGCGGTCGCGCAGTTTCACATCGTCGCGCAGGGTGGCAACATCCGCGCGAAGCAGTTGACTGACGGTCTCGCGCGTCGTGGTCCAGGAATCCTGCCCACGAGCCATGAATGCGTTGAGCGATGCTTCACGGAAGCAACTGCCCACCAGCAGTCCGGCATCCGCCAATTCGCCCAGGTCCAATACCATGTCGCCGATGGCGACGCCGATTCGCGCCGCGCCATCCTTGGGGCGAAACACGCCGTACGGCAGATTCTGGATGGGAAAGTGCGATTCAGGTGCGACGGGAACAAAGGAACGTAGGGCCGGGTCATTCGTCGGGTTCATCGATTACATCCACTCCAGCGTGCGCAAATCGTCGCGCGGATCGTCGAAGCTGCAACTGCCGAAGGACATGATGCCGCTCGTGCGGGCCGCCTCGATCTCGGCGGTAGTCGCGGAATGCTCACCATAGCGGAAGCCATCTTCGTTGAAGATGAAATTGGTGGCATCCTCATCGTTGAGAATTTCGCACACGATGTTCGGCTCAAGTTTGGCGGCGACCGCCAGTACACCGGCACCGAACACATTGATGAAACCATGCATCTTGGTGTCCACGCCGGCATCGTGCTTGCGAATCGGATGATGCAGGCCGGCAGTGAACTTCAGCGGCACGGCGGCATCGCGGCAGGCGCAGATTACGCCGGCGACTTCCTCACATGATGGGAACGCGGCCGAGTCCACGCCGCCGGTGCGGAGTTTGAAGCCCGGCGGCAGGCACTTGTCGTGTGGTAATTCACGGGTGGCGGCGATGACGGCCACGACGGCCGGAATAGTCTCGCGCCAATTCCAGCCGACGCCGACTTCGTAATAGACGACCAATTCCGGCGGGCCGTGCGCTTCGATGATCGTCGCACATTTTTCGAGTAACGCCTTGGAGCGGCTGGCATCGCCGAGCAACACTTCGATGGGCAGTTTCACTTCCATCACCGCGGCATTGACCCGGCTACCATGTTTGCCCCGCAACTCAGCCATGTCTTGCATATCGAGGCGCAGGCCATCGAGAAAGGTGGCGCTATCACGGCCGCCGCGGCCAAGCACGGAAAGCGAAAGGGCCGACCCCGAGCCGAACA
>JANLTA010000514.1:0-1807 GCA_031362705.1 Gemmataceae bacterium
CCTGTTGTACTGCCCATCGACGCCAGGCGGTGATCGCACGGACTTCGGCATTTCATTTCAACCCGCGGTGAGCGACTACACGGTTTATCACGGTGTGAATCCCGGCTACTGTGACATGGTTGGCTGGCCCCGCTACAAGCCCGAAGCCCAGAACGGCGTAATGACTTCTTCGATTTGCCGCGTGCGCGACATAACCGACGGCACCAGCGTTTCGTTCCTCGTGGTGGAAGATGGCGGCCGACCGGATTTGTGGCGTATGGGCGGTCGGGTCACTGGCCGAGCCAGTGCCGGTGCCTGGAGCGATCCGAATTTGGAAATCGCTCTGGATGGCTCGGACACATTGCGAACCGGCAACGGCCAGGGCTTTGGTCCCTCCGTGATGAACTGCACAAACGACAACGAGGTATACAGCTTCCACATGGCCGGTGCGAACTTCGCGTTTGCCGATGGGTCGATCCGTTTCATCAACGAACGGATCCGCAACACGACCTTTGCCGCGTTAGTGACCAGAGCCGCTGGCGACATCCCTCCGCCGGATGACTATTGAACGATGGCTTGAAGCCGACGTTTCCGTATCATTTTGATTCCAATGGCCCGTTTACACGAGCATCAGGGCAAGGCGATCCTGGCGAAAGCCGGGCTAGCGGTGCCGCGCGGCCAGGTCGTTCGCACACCGGCGGAAGCTGCAATTGCAGCAAATCAAATTGGTTTTCCGTGCGTCATCAAGATTCAAGCATGGACGACGGGCCGGGCCGCGCTCGGAGGTGTGGCATTTGCGGAAACGCCACTGCAGGCTTCGGAACATGCAGCTCACATGCTGGCGATCAAGGTCGGCAACTTCCCTGTCACTGAATTGCTCGTTGAAGAGAAACTGCACATAGCCAAGGAGTTTTTCGTTTCATTCTCGATAGACGATCGGGCGCGACAGCCAGTATTGCTGATCGGTGCAGACGGTGGCACGGGGATTGAAGAACGTGGCACGGCCGTGAAGCGGGTTGCGTGTCCAATTCAAGATGGACCGAGTCGATCGGAAATTGAGACGGCGCTGGGTGCTAAGCCGCAAGCGGCAGTCGCGGACGCAATTCAAACGATCTTTCGCGCCGCCAAGTCGATTGAAGCAAGGTCGTTGGAGGTTAATCCGCTAGTAGTCACGAAAGATGGCCGGGTGATGGCGGCGGATTGCCGGGTCACGGTGGATGATTATGCCGTGTTTCGTCATCCGAAGTTGGGTATCGACATCGCCCGCGAACTCGATCATCCGCCAACAACGCTGGAGATCGAAGCATATGACGCTGAACAAGCGGATCAGCGCGGCACATTCTATTTCGTGCAAATGAACACGGAAGCCGCGGCCGGTTCGAAGGGTCTCGTTGGTTTTCACGGCGCGGGCGGCGGCGGCTCCATGATGGCGATGGATGCCGTGATGAACGAAGGATTCACCGTTGCCAATTTCTGCGACACATCCGGCAATCCATCGCCTGCCAAGGTCTATCGCGCGGCCATGACCATCCTGCGGCAACCTGGCCTCATCGGCTACTTCGGTTCCGGCAGCGGCGTCGCCAGCCAGGAACAATATTGGTCGGCGTATGGTCTGGCCAAAGCGTTTTGGGAAATGAACATCGACATTCCGGTCGTGATTCGCCTCGGCGGTAATACCGAGGATCGAGCCGTCGAGATTCTTCAGTCCGTTGCGAAGTTGGTGCCCGCAAAGATTGAGGGGTACAAGAAGACAGATCCGCCCGCGAAGATTGCTGCGCGGTTTGCGGCATTGGTGGCACAGTCAAAAGCGAAGCCGTGGCAACCGCAC
>JANLTA010000528.1:0-6994 GCA_031362705.1 Gemmataceae bacterium
CCTGATGAGCGCATCTGTCCATTCATTGCCGCCGACGCCGTTGCCAGACAATGATCGTCTGCGCCGGGCGCGGGAATGGTTCGACCGGCTCCGTGCGGAAGGCAGTGCTGACCTGCCGGCTTTTGTTCCCGCACCCATCAATGACACCAATCTCACCGAAGCCCAGCGACATGCAGTCAGCCGCGCGGTCGCCACGCCGGATGTTTGTCTCATTGAAAGCGATCCGACCAACGGCCGCTTGCTCGCCGCCGCCGTCGCCAAACATGCCGCGCAACGTGGCGAACGTGTCTTGCTCATTGCTCCGGAAAGCGAGATCCACCAGTTCGAGACAGACTTCCCCTCGGCCGTTCAATCACGGCCCATCGAAGCTCCTCGCCGCGGCTGGTTCGGCAAGTTGATCGGCGCGATCATCGGATCGGGCAGCAAAAATGTGTCAGCGACTACTGCGCCAACTCGCGTGCTTGACGGCGTCAGCTTGCATACACCCGAGGCACTGGTCGGCGATCCGCGCACTTGGGATCGGCTGGTTGTGTTCGGCACTTGTGAAATCGAACGACCATTACTTTGTGGGCTTTGTGCCCGCGCCGATCGCTGGGTGTTCATCGGCCACGGCATGGCCGACCACGGCGATTCACCTAATTCCGTTGCCGCGACTTGGCGAGCACTGGCACCCGAGACATGGGTCCGTGAGAACGAGCGCCTCTGTTGCCGGCTGCGACAGTTAACTGTGACGCAACGGCAACAACTGGCCAGCGAGCCGGTTGCCGACTCACCGGATATCGAGTTGCGCATTTATCAACCCGATGGAGCCGCCCCCGAATTGGCCGAGGTCGTGTTCCCGCCGGCGACGACTTTGGTGGCCGCCAAGGAGTTTCTCGCGCGACAATTAGATGAATGGCCTATCGATCTCGACATTGCGGAAATCGCATGGTCTGAAGATAACGACCGCGTCTTGGCTTGCAGCGGTTGCCCTGGCAAGCATGAACCGGTGGATGTCGAAATGAACCCCGGCGTTCGCGAGTTGGTCGCCGATTGCCCGGGCCACGAAGTGCCGTGGTCCACCTGTGGCGTGCAGTTTGACCGCGCCGCTGGCTGGGATCGTCCCAAAGCCGAAGTCTGGATTCAAAGACATTGTGCGGGCAAAACACGACGAGCCGTGACGGTGTGACAATTGCTATTGTTCGATTTTTTTGGCCGTCGGAACAACTTCATCATCGTCTTGCAACGCAACCGGCACCTCGCTGCTGACGGCCGGGTCTTGCACTCGTGGCGTGTTCTCTGCCAGCTCTTCGCCGATGCTGACACGGTAGCGGAAGTTGCCGATGACCAGTTCATCGCCGTGATGCAGTTCGCCTTCATCATGGCGGGTGCCGTTGATGCGCACCCCGTTGGTACTGCCGAGGTCGCGAACTACCAGTCGATCATTGACGGATGCAATGATACAGTGCCGACGCGAGACCTTGGCCGAGTTCAGCTGCACGTCGCACTCTTCATGTCGGCCCAGCAACATCACCGGCTTGTCGAGCCGGAGGTCGGGGCCTGCCGCCAGGGTTTTCAATGTCGCGAGCATTGTCACCTCAAAACGCCGTGGCCAACGCCCACCGCCCGGTGTTGATCAGCCAGTTCCGTTCCGAACGAGTCATGACCTTGCGCCGCGATATTTCCGCCAGGCGGTCACGGGATTCTTCGAAGCGTTGCCGTTGCGACTGGGTGAGCTTTACGATGTCCGGCTTAGCCAGGGCGCGCTCAAAAAGCTCCAGCACTGTTGCAACCTCGTTCATCCCCGGTCCTTCGGCGGCCGGCTCCCAACGTGGCGGCTCCGCCACATCAGCCAATCGCAGCGTCATCGCCTCAATATAGCGGCTGTTGCGTGTCAACTTCTCATAGTCAATTCGTTCGGGCAAATCCGTCGGCTTGTGATAGTCACGATGGACACCCGTCGTAAAGAACAAAAACGGAATCTTGCGATCACGAAACGCACCGTAATCACTTCGCGTACCCACAAGGTCGGCACCTAATAATCCCGTCGTCATTTCGGGCACCACCGGAGTATCGCTGACCGCTTTCGCAAGTTCCGGGGATGTTTCAGTGCCCAGTACGAACAAGTATTCATTCATCACATCAGCCATCGAACGGCCCAACAAGTCGGCAACGAGAAATGCCCTCATCTTCGCCAGATCACGCGGTGGATGAGCGGCAAAGTGATTGGACCCCTGCAGCCCCACTTCCTCAAGATCAAACGAAATGAAGTAGATGCTGCGCTTCGGCTTGACGTCGGTCAATGCAAACGCCTCGGCGACTTCGAGCAACATGGCTACGCCGCTGGCATTGTCATCGGCACCACAATATGTCTTGCCATCCTTCTGACCCAAGTGATCGTAGTGTGCCGCAAGGATGATCCACTCATCAGCCAATGCCGGGTCGCTACCTGGAATGAAGCATCCGACATTCCGCCCTGCGATTGTTTTGCCATCGGCTCGTGGCGTCGAAAGTAACCACGGAATCGGCTGGAAATACGAATCACCAAATGCAGGGCGTAGTTTCAATTTCGTGAACGCCGCTACGATATGTTCGGCCGCCCGGTCGCCGCCGTCTCCTTTGCGACCCATGAATTCCGGCCCCGCCAGCCGATAGACGTGGGACTTCAGCTCGTGCGCGTTTATTGCTGCCGATTGTTCCGCTTCCTCTTTCTCAAACGGAAACGGATCGGCGGCCAGCGCAAAGGTCAGCAACAGCGGCATCATGTTCGTGTTTTCCGCGATTCAAATCGGTATACTGGCTTCCTTCCATTGGCTTAGCTGATTCGAGGAGAAATGCCATGCCCGGCCGGCGAACGATTCTGTGCATTGCGTGCTACTTTAAGGGCGAACGCTTCCTGGTTCGCTGCAAGGAAGAGGGCTGCCACGTCATCCTGCTGACGGCACAGTCGCTGTTGAACGACCCCTGGCCGCGGGCATTTATCGACGAAGTGTTCGGCCTGCCCAGCTTTGCCGATCAGCGCGAAGTGCTGAACGCCATCAGCTTTCTGTGCCGCAGCCGGGTCATCGACCGCGTGGTCGCTCTCGACGACTTTGATGTCGAAATCGGCGGGACCATCCGCGAACACCTGCGCATGAAAGGTCTAGGCGACAGTGCCGCTCGTCTTTACCGCGACAAGTTGGCCATGCGTGTCCGTGCCCGCGAGATCGGTGTGCGCATTCCCGACTTCGTTGGCATCATTCACCACGATCTGGTGCGGGAGTTTCTCGCGCGGGTGCCGCCACCGTGGATGCTTAAGCCACGCTCCGAGGCATCGGCCATCGGTATTCAGAAACTCAGTAATGCCGACGACGTGTGGAAGGCCATCGACACACTCAGCGATCAACAGTCATTTCATTTGATTGAGCAAATGGTCCCAGGCGACTTGTACCACGTCGATTCGCTTTATCACGGCGGCAAGATGATGTTCGCCCAGCCGAGCCGCTATCACAAGCCGCTCTTCGACGTGTACCACGGAGGCGGCGTCTATGCCACCCGCACACTTGCACCGGACTCTCCGGAATACGGCCCGCTCCGGCAAGTCAACGAACAATTGCTCACCGGCTTTGGCTACCAGACCGGCGCGTCGCACACCGAGTTTATGAAAGCTCATGCCGACGGGCAGTTCTACTTCATCGAAACCAGCGCCCGCGTCGGCGGTGCCAACACCGCCGAGATGGTTGAAGCCGCCACCGGCGTGAACCTCTGGAGCGAATGGGCCAAGGTCGAAATTGACCACGACATGCCGTATCGCTTGCCGACATTGAAGCAGCGCCATGCCGGCGTCGTCATCTCGTTGGTCAAGGATGAAAACCCTGACACGTCATCTTTCAACGATCCGGAAATCGCCTACCGACTGGACAAGAAGAGCCACGTCGGATTCGTCGTCGCTTCGGATGACTCGACGCGAGTGGACACGTTATTGAATCGTTACATGGAAAAGATCACCAACGAACACCTGCTCGTCGTCCCCGCCGGCACGCGCCCGATGAATTGATGTCAGTACTTCCACGCCAGTGCCGTGAAGTACTCGATGTCGTTTGGCTTACGGCCCTGTGAATTGCTGACGTATCGGTCGATAACACCCATCTTGAAGGTGATGTTGTGTATTGGGTCAACCAGCACTTCATAGGTAGCCCGCGCCTCGGCTCGGTATTCGGACCAGCGTGCCACGTTGGGGTACACCGTGCCGCTCATGACAAACTTCGAGCGGTCGCCGATCTTGGTTTCGTAATCGGCTCCAAGCAGCATTTCCGGCTTGAACTTGTCGTCGGTGCCGCCAATGGTGGACGAACCACCGAAGCCGACGCGCGTCTTGAACTGTGAAACATCGTTCTTCCACCAAGCGTAGCCAAGACCCGTGTGCCCGAAGAGCAATAGGTCAAACGCACGAAACTGATCGTATTCGACGCCGCCCGAAACGAAATACGACCACGGCGAGTTGGCGAAGAGCCATTCGTATTTGCTGTTGAACAGCATCCGGTTTTCGGTGCGGATGTTGCCGGCCATGCCATAGTTGTACAGCACGTTCGCGGTCCAAATGCTGTCGGCCCGTTCGCGTTTTGTCTCGGCGTAACCTCGCAGCTTCATGTTCTGCGAGTTGCCATCCGTGCCGGTCAGGCCAAAGTCGATGCCGCCTGTCCACTCCGGCTTCGGCGGCGGCGGCGGGTCGCACGGAATGATCGCGGGCACCGGCATATCGACGACAGCATGGCCAGGTGGCGGCATTACGGGCGCGGGAATTGGTTCCTGTCCTACTGCCCAATTTGCCCCAACGAACAACATGCTCAGTGCCAACAACCGACGCATTTCCGCGCACTCCTCAAGGACAATGACGGCCGACCCGTATAGCGGCGATTGAAAAACTTGCAAGCCGAACCGCCGGGCCGACCGGTATAATGGCAGTTTGCCCAAACCAGGGAACCGCAATGGTCATTGATTGGTCGCCATTCACAGCGTTCGTGCAACGGCACAATCACTTTCTGGTGACCACGCACACCCGGCCCGATGGCGATGCCCTCGGCTCGCAACTCGCGTTGGCCGAGGCTCTCGAATCGCTGGGCAAGAAGGTCGCGCGGGTCATCCCCAGCCAGTTGCCGCCGCGCTATGAGATTCTTGATCCGGACAAGCACATCATGGCTTTTGGCGGGCCGACCGATTACCTGCGTCAATGCGATGCCATCCTCGTCGTGGATACCGGTACCTGGAACCAACTGGCCGGCGTCGCCGACTTCATTCGCAATTCACCCGCCGAGAAGTTCGTCATCGATCATCATCAGACGCAAGACAACCTTGGCGGCAATCGCATCGTGGACACATCGTCCGAGTCGTGCGGCCGACTGGCTTATGAAGCGATCCGCGCACTTGGCGTAACCATCACGCCGACGATGGCCAATAACCTGTTCATGGCCGTTGCCACCGACACCGGCTGGTTCCGCCACACCAACACCAATGCCGCGACGATGACGCTAGCCGCAGAGTTGATCGAAGCCGGTGCCAAGCCAACCGAGTTGTATGAGTGGATTTACGAAACCAACACCAAACCGCGCCTGGCATTGCGTGGCCGTTCCTTGAGCCGGCTCGCCACCATGGCCAACGACCGCATCGCCTGGAGCGAAATCTATATCAAGGACTATGCCGACACTGGCGCGATTCCGCTCGACACCGAAGACCTGATCAACGACCCGCGCAGCCTCGCCGGCACCGTGATCGCATTGTTGTTCATCGAACAGCCGGACGGTCAAATCAAGATCAGCTTCCGCTCCAAGGAACCGGTGGACGTCGCCAAACTCGCCGAGCAATTCGGCGGCGGCGGCCACAAACGAGCCGCCGGCGCGACACAGGATGGCCCGCTGCCTGCGGCGCGTGACAAAGTCCTCGCGGCTGCCGTCGCAGCGTTGGCATGAAAATGAAAAAACGCCGCTTCCTTCTGCGTAACCTCCCGTTATCCGCTCGGATCACGTTGGCGGTGTTTCTGCTCACCGTCGGTCTCGGTTACGCTTCGGCGATGGTGCAATTGCATCTGCAACATGCCGGCCCGGATAGTATCTTGCCTTCGCCAGCCGAGGTCGTGCGGCACTTTCATGGCAGCAGCGGTGCCACCAAAAGCCAATTCCAAACTCTGATCGAGGCCGACGAATCGTTACCGTTCACCGGCACCGGCAGCATGTCCGCGGCGTTCACCAAGCGTTCCGAAGGCTGGGCACGGGCGATCAAGGACATCGCCAAGGAAAAGAATGTCGATGAACCGGCTGCCGAAGCCGAATTGGCCCGCGAGCGAACCGGCGAACGCAATGCCGTGCTCGCCTGGCTCGCCGCCGATCTTCCGCGCGGAGATTACGATACCGACAATTTCACCTTGCCCGCCGATTGGAATGAACAACCACTCACCGCCAATTATCGCGAGGGCAATGCCGTCAAGATTCAATCGCTGATCAAAGATCGCTGCGCCCGCTGCCACGCCAAAGACGGCGATGACGCCAAGGCGACGGCCTATCCACTGGAGACATACGAACAGATCAAGCGATACGGCACGCCGATACCAGGCGGTGGTCGCGTGTCGCTGGAGAAGCTGACGCAATCCACGCACGCCCACTTACTCAGTTTCGCCGTGCTGTTTACTTTCACCGGATTACTGTTTGCCTTGACAAGTTATCCCGGCCTGTTGCGTTTGCTGCTCGCGCCATTAGTATTGGTGGCCCAGGTCGCCGACATCGCCTGCTGGTGGCTTGCCAGAATTGACGGCACCGTCGGCGAACAATTCGCCCTGGCCATTCCCATCACCGGGATGATCGTCGGTTTCGGTCTGGCCGCGCAAATAGTCCTGACCCTATGGCACCTCTTCGGCACCTTCGGCCGCCTGTTGCTTTTGATGATATTCCTGGCCAGTGGCTATGGTGCCTATGTTGTGAAAGATAAAGTCTTCGACCCGTACCTCAAGGACCGAGCGGATCAGGTGAAGCGGGCATGATTTTTA
>JANLTA010000543.1:0-2876 GCA_031362705.1 Gemmataceae bacterium
TTTGTGTATTGGTGACGACCGAACCCGTAATCGCGCTCCCGCACGGAAAATCAGAAAAGCTCTGCCGTGACGCGTATCGTGCACCGTCTCGTACCGCAGTGGCGACGACATGCACGCTGTAGAAATAATTGCCGATCTCGAAAGTGCCGAACATAAAAACAATGAGCAACGGCGTGACCAGCGCCATTTCCGCCGCGGCGACGCCTGATCGCGAGGCAAGGAGCAAATGAAGGGGTCGGTTCCACATCGGCTATTCAATCAGGTACGGCTTGTCGCGCCGGACAACTTGGCCCGCCGTCGATCCAGAGGCGCCCGCCGTGGTCGCGCTAATAACCTCTGCATATATCTCGGTATCCTTAGTAAAATACTCAGTCGGAGCGTTTGGCCCACGCCCGGCAATCGGCTCCACCAGAAACACATCCATCCAGAGCGGTGGTTTAAGCCCAGACGTTTTGCCATTAAAGTCGAGCGCGCGGCAATTCAAAACAGCAACGGAAATACGCCGGCGATCGACCACATTGCCCCCGGGGGTAAGTCCCGCCGTGCCGGTTGCCGGGTTGCCAAATCCTGTCCTGTTACCCGCCAGTCTTTGTGGGACTGCTATTCCGCGGCTACCGCTCCCGCCCGAAACCGTCGGATTGTTCAATTCCCAAGTATAAACATCATAGCGCGACGCGGTCGCGGGCAACCCGGTACCAGCGGTCCAAGCCGATTGGGTGGTCCAGCCATAATTGACTCTGAAATATGCATCACGGTCCCATATCCCGGTTCCTTTGGATGCACATGTCTGAGACACACCTTTCACCGCATGACAGAGATCGCGCGGATATCCCATGATATCCGGGTCCGCCGAGCCGTTGCTCGGCAACGCGGCTACAGATGTCGGTCGATACGGGTTAGCAGATTCTCCCCAGCCGGGGCTATTTTTGCACGAAGTACTTGAAGCATTTTGCGTATCACAAACCAAGTCCTTGCGTGTGTTCTGTGACGGCGAGCAGGTGCCACCTGGAGTGTTCGGACAGGAACTGTTGCCGTTTGCATAAATATCGAAGCGCGGATTGATTGCGGTCAGAGCACTATTGACCAAGCCGGTTTTCGTCGTGACGGAGTCGCCTGACAGGCAATCGCCGGGAGGAGTATTGTAGGCAAGCGCTCCCTTCAGCGCGTTCGCGCCACTAAGTCCAGTTTCAAGCCATCCGAAATTTCCCGGGAGCACCGCATCACCAGCGAACAGCCTGAGACCCAGTCCTTTTACCGCATTGAAAACCAAGTTTTCATCGTTATTTCCGACGGGCTCGTCGGGATTGCATAACATCACCGGTGGTACTTTGCAGATGGCCGATCCCAGCCCTGCTACTGCTGTTCCGCTCAGGTTCCCCGAATTGAAAAGCGCCATGATAGGGGTAAGTGCATAAATCGCTTGGCGCGTCGCGACCGTTACACTGACAAATTTCGCAGCCAGCGGATCGGTTGTCACCGTGTTGCTGGAGCTGCTTGTAAAGGCGCTGTAAAATACGATCTTGTCCGCGCCACCGCCACAGCCGCTATTGGCCGACTGGTTGGCGATTGCGACGTTGAGGCCCCCGCCATCGTTGCCGAATTTTGTCTGGTTTGTGATGAGCTGGCGTGCGGCGTCGACGGCTCTGGTGCATGAAGTGGCCTGCTGATTCAGTTGCGTAACGGCTGCCAACGCGGCCTGATCAGCCGCCTGCTGGAGTTCGGTATCAAGAGACACCATCCGGGCATAGTCAAATGCCAGCCCGCCAACCGCGATCAGGCCGAAGAGCGAGAGGGCAACTGTTGATGCGACTGCCCCACTCTCATTCCTTGCACCTTTTCCGATCAACGACCGTAACACCTCAAATCTCCTTTAACGTGGCCCCGAACCGGAGCCCGATCCTGACCCTGATCCCGACGTGGACCCGGACGTCGTTGTCAACGTGGCTGGTTCCTTGACCGTTCCCTTGAGATAGCGACCGACGGCAGCGGCTGCGCGCGTGCCATCGCCGCCCTCGATCTTCTCGCCGACATATTCGGGATCGGGATCGATCGTTTGCATGGCGACATCGTGCTTTAGCGCTCCGCCCATCGTCGTGTCGTTCGGTGTGCAAGCCGCAATGGTCAGCGCCGTGACGGCAAGGATGATGCTTGTGCGGATCCTAGAGTTCATGGCCGGTCTCCCCTTCCAGGCCCGTAGCAGGTTTGGCCTTACCGCGCTTCGCGTCCGTCGGGGGCGCATCCGGGTTCATGAGATCGGTTCCGACCGCCTTGTCCGTCCGTCCTCGCAGGAAGAGGTCAAGCTCATGCGGATTTTCTACGCGATCCGTCGGCAGGCGTACATCTTCGGGACGCATCGGCTTTACCAGCCGGGGGGTCACGATAATGACAAGTTCGGTCTCTTCCTTTTGGAAACCGGTCGAACGGAAAAGAGCACCGATGATCGGAATCGATCCGAGAATTGGAAACTGCCGGACCGTATCGCTGAAGTCCTTACGGAGCAGTCCGGCGATCGCGAACGATTGACCGTCGCGCAGTTCAAGAGTGGTCTTGGCACGACGGGTCTGAAGTCCTGGAATAACCAGTCCGTTGACCGTGATGGATGCAGCCGGATCAATCGAGCTCACTTCTGGTGCAACGACGAGGTTGATAATGCCGTCATCAAGCACAGTGGGTGTGAATCCCAGGCTGACACCGAACGGCTTGAACTCAATCGTAATACCGTTGTTGCCATTGTTGTTTCCGCCGCCGCCACCGCCGCCGCTGCTACCTTGGGAAACCGGAATCGGAAATTCACCGCCAGCGAGAAACGATGCCGTTTCGCCGGAAAGCGCAATTAGTGTCGGTTCCGCCAATGTCTTTACGACGCCCTTGCGTTC
>JANLTA010000564.1:0-2097 GCA_031362705.1 Gemmataceae bacterium
GTTTCATTCGCACCATTCAGCAACGACTGAATTCGGCCGCGAGACCAAATGTCGGGCCGGGCTTTGATGTTTGGTTCATCGACGGAGTCGACGAGTTCCTTGTGACCGCTCAGCTCGCTGTACTGCTCGTAGGCGGCAAACGCATCTAGCAAGCGGCCCTGTCGTTCGCGGCCACGACCGAGCAATTCCAGGTAGACGGCTTGCCGGCGGATTCGCTCGGTTCGGGCATTCTGTTTGGCGTCCGGGTCGGAGTCGGCGTTCACGTCGACTTCGCACAACTCGGCATACTCGCTGAGATATTGTTCCGCACCAGCGAAATCGTCTTTGAAAAGTATCGTGAGCGCCTCATGCAGTTTGCTTCGCGCTTTCGTTTTCACATCGGCTGCTGGCTGGTTCGCCAAACCCATCCGAAGGTCTGCAACGGCTTCACGCACCGCACCATTGTAAAGATGCAACTCGCCGCGTTCGGTCAGCCCCTTCGGGTCGTTGGGGTTCTTGGCGATGGCCGCGCTGATCTCATCCTGCTTCACCTTTAACAAAGGAAATGACGAAACGGTGCGAACCGTCTGAGCGATCAACTCACCTTCTAGAAACAATAGGTTGCCCGGGATTTCTTTACGTGATTTCGACCGGCCAACGATTGTGCCGGACTTGAGATCAATGGCACAAATCTCGGCACCTTTGTCGGACGACTTGGTGTCGTTGCTGACGGCCAGCGGCAAATAGTATGTCCCTTCGGCAGCCACACCCTGGCCCGAAGGCAAACCGGTCTCCGTCCGCTTCCAGACCTCTTTGCCAGTGTCCACGTTCAGCGCGCGAATGTGATTCTTGGACACGATCACGGCACGATCATCAAACGCACCGGCAAAATACAGGTCGGCATCGTCACGCTTAGCAGACCACAGTGATTGACCGTCACGGAGATTCAGGCAATGAAGATCTCCGCTGTCGGGCGCGGTAATCAGAACTTTGCCCTTAACGATGCAGGGCGCAGATGGCCGCCAGCGTTCACCAACGGTCGGTCCGCGATTGACACCCCGAAAGCCGCGATTGAACATCATCATTTCGTCGGGGTTGGTTGCCTGCTGCACCTTGCGATACGAGAAGGCCCAAACCAAACTGTGGGACAGCAAATCGACGCCGATGACCGCGCCGGCATTCGTCGGGCATACCAGGACGCCGTCTCCATATGCCAGATGCGCCGCCTGCATGCGCCGCTGACCATCGAGCGGTAGCTTTTCGTTGGAGGTACCCAGCGACTGTATCCAGACCAATTCCGGAACCGTCTCCTTAGCATTAAGCGCCGAGGGCACTAGCTTGTTTGGATCGAGGCAGATGAGTCGCAGTTCCGATTGCTTCTCTGCCAACAAATAGAGCTTGCCCCCCAACGGGAGCGGTGGTCCGAGAAAGAACGTATCCTGCAACTCAGTCGCGGTATTAAGCTCACCGCGACCTTCAGTCTGTAGACTACCTGCCCCAGTCGATTTGCCGCCCAGGCCCTGCGGTGACCAGCAAATCATTCCCTCTTTATCAATGTTGGCGGCGCACAAACGGTTGCAATTAACTTCATTCGTAAAAGGCGCGAAATTCATCGGCATTCCGCCGAATGCAGCATGAGTTCGCATTTGCGAAGGATGCGGCGGCACCGGAATATCGTCGATGAAATAAACGCGCTGGCCATCGTGGCTGATCGCGCCCAGCACGGAGTTTTCAAATAACACACCCACCGGGCCCACATTGTTAGCCAGGTAATAATTGGTGTACCAGTCCTGGAGTTTTTGCTGTTTGCCCTTCGTGTCGTCACGAAGGATGCTAAACAGGCTGTTTTCTACTTTGGTTCGCCAAAGTTGGTCCCCCGTTTTCTTGTTTGCAACGACATGGTCATTAAGTGCGTAGGCGGCGATGCCGTCGTATGAACGGACGAAAAGCCTGCCATTGGCCGCGATTGGGAATGACGCCGGCAGGATTGGCTTGTCGCGCATCAGCGCTGTGGCCTGATCGAGATGTTGCCTAATCCATTCCACGGCCGGTTGATCACCCGGATGGGGTGGTTCATCCGGACTGAAAAGGCTATGCGACCAGCGCGGTTCCAGGTAA
>JANLTA010000584.1:0-6156 GCA_031362705.1 Gemmataceae bacterium
CGGTCTTCGACGCTGAATACGTGAAACAATGGCGATTGATCTTCGGCTTGGCCACGCATGATCGCTCTCCCTGCGGTCGCTTGAGGAAAGATTAGCGCGATCACGCCCGGATTTCAATGGGGTTCTTCAGCAGCCTGCTAGCGATGATTTTTGGCGGCGCGGAATAAATCTGTCGTCCAGTTGATGGTAGTCCTGTATAGTGTTATTAAGTACACATATGTACGCACTATCATATTGGTGACTCGCTATGTCGCTTCGTTATCTCTTCATCGATATGAACTCATACTTCGCTTCGGTGGAGCAGCAATCTCAGCCGCGGTTGCGCGGGAGGCCAGTCGCCGTCATTCCCGTGAATGCGGATACCACATCGTGCATTGCCGCCAGCTATGAAGCGAAGCGGTTCGGAGTGAAGACCGGCACCCGTGTCTCCGAAGCGCGCGTTCTGTGCCCGGGCATCGTTTTCGTGCCGGTGCGATCCGACTTGTATGTGCGCATGCATCACGAAATCGTCGCGGCGGTCGATACGCATGTTCCGGTCGATAAAGTCATGTCGATCGATGAGATGATATGCCGGCTCGAACGCAAGGAGAGTTCACCTGAGGCGGCGACGCAACTGGCTGGCCGCATCAAAGATTCCATCCGCCGTCGCTGCGGCGAGTGGCTCAAGTGTTCGATCGGCATCGCCCCCAACCGGCTGCTGGCGAAGGTCGCGGCCGACATGCAAAAGCCCGATGGACTGACGACCATTCATCCCGACGAACTGCCACAACGTCTCTTCAAGCTGAAGCTCAAGGATTTTCCCGGCATTGGTCCGCGCATGGAAAAGCGGCTCCAGGCCGCCGGCGTCGGCAGCGTCGAACGGCTCTGCTCGTTGAGTTCCATCGACATCGCTCGCATTTGGGGCGGCCGTTACATCGGCGCTTGCTGGTGGCATAAGCTGCGCGGCGAGGACGTGCCTGAATCGCCGACCCGGCACCGCTCGCTCGGCCATTCCAAAGTCCTTGCTCCCGACGAACGTAACGACGTGGCGGCCCATGGCATCATCGTCCGCCTACTGCACAAGGCGGCCGCCCGCCTGCGGCATGAAAAGCACTGGACCAATTCGTTGACGCTTGACGTTAGCTATCTCGGCCGTCAGTCCTGGGCCAGCCGTCAGCGTATCGAGCCGTGCCAGGATACGCTCACGCTGCTGCGAATGCTCGGCCCATTGTGGGACCGCAAGCCAGCGGGCAAGATGCTGAAAATCGGCGTCGTCCTGGGCGATCTCGAAGCACAAGTCAATGTCACCCGCTCGCTCTTTGAAAGCGATGACCGGCGCAATGACCTCGCTGCCGCCCTCGACAGCGTGAACCAGAAATTCGGCCGGCACACCCTTTACTTCGCCGGCATGCACGGCCAAAAAAATGGCGATCCCCACAGCTCCGCCCGCATCGCCTTCAACCGCATCCCGGATATCAGCCTGGTGGATCCGTAAAGCGTGAGGTTGCTTGGCGACGGTCGTTGGAGTAACGTAAGGATGACCATGAGGAAACGACATGTCAGCAGTGGCGGTTCGCACCAAAAAACCAGTACAGCGGCGGCTAGCGGATGCTTTAGCCGCTCTGGGCGACATTCCTTTCGAGCGCATCCGCTCCACACCATTGCCCGGCCCGGCTACCGAAGCCGAACTCATCCGACTCAACGAAACGAAAGACGAGGGATTATTCGAATTGGTCGATGGCATGCTGGTGGAGAAGGACATGAGTTTTTACGAATCGCGTGTCTCGACGGTACTCATCTACCATCTCGAAGGACACGTCACCAAGAACAAACTTGGGATCGTGCTGACTGCCGATGCCATGCAGCGCTTTGGCAGTCAAGTTCGTTTGCCTGATGTATCGTACATCGCCTGGAGCCGTTTTCCGGGCGGCAAACTTCCCCGATCAAAAATACTAGACGTCGGGATCGACATAGCTGTTGAAGTGTTGAGCGAATCAAACACGCCGGTAGAGATGCTGCGAAAACGCCGCGAGTATTTCGCTTCGGGAGCGAAACAAGTCTGGGAGATCGATCCGGAAGATCAATCTGCTCGCATCTACACCACAGCCACCAAGTTCCGCGAAGTCGGCCCCGGCGGCACCCTCGAAGGCGGCAAGATCATCCCCGGCTTCTCGTTGCCGATGGCGAAGTTGTTTGACGAAGTGGGACCGCGAGCCTTGATTCGGTGATAATGTCTGACTCGGACACACGTTGGGTTGGCCTTAAAGCGACGGCACTGTTCGTAGCACTACTGATTGGCAACTATTTCGTATTGTTTCCGCCGTGGGACCAGTATTTTTCCACATGGATGTCCAGTGTTAAGGTCTTCGCGGCAATTGCTCCGATTGTTCACGGCATTATGTTATTCATCATTGTAAACCCGTGTTCGAAGGGAAAAATCGTAGCCATGACGTTGTGGGCGATTGTTGTTTACGTGATCGTCGTAATTGTAAACCTGCGCGTGCTTTCAAGTATCTCGACAAACGTTTGACGTACGATGCACTATCGCTTGACCCTTCGCATTGCGACCCTAACCTTCCCATATCGCCATTATTATCGATGTGAGGTCCGTACCGTGAGCGCTCCTGCGTATGAGAAACTGGCCGCGCCGAAGAGTGGCACCCGCATTGCCGTTGATGCCAATGGGCAATGGGCCATGCCGGATGATCCGATTGTCTGCCTGCTCAAGGGCGACGGCATCGGGGCGGATGCCGGCGGGGTGCCCGGCATCACCACATGTGCGGTGAATGTGCTGGATGCGGCGGTGCAGAAGGCGTACGGCGGCAAACGCAAAATAGCCTGGTTCGATGTTCACGCCGGCGATGCGGCTCGGGCTATGTACAAGCCTGATGTCACCGACGCTCAGGTCGCCACGCTATCGGAAGACGATCAACGCAAGTTGTATTTGCCGGACGATACGCTCAAGGCGTTTGAATACTATTCGCTGGGATTGAAGGGTCCGTTGACCACGCCCATCGGCGGCGGGTTCCGCAGCATCAATGTTTACCTGCGTCTGCGCTTCGATTTGTATGCTTGCGTGCGGCCGGTGAAGTACTTCAAGGGCATTGATGCGCCGAATCGCCAAGCCCACAAAGTGGACATGGTGATCTTCCGCGAGAACACCGAGGACGTGTACTGCGGCGTCGAGTTCAAGAGCGGCAGCGACCGGGCCAAGCAACTCATCGCGCTGCTGAAGGAATGGGGTTACACCAACATCCAGGAAACGGCCGGCCTCGGCATCAAGCCGATGAGTCCGTTCGGTTCGAAGCGGCTCATCCGCATGGCCGTGAAGTATGCCCTCGACAAGAAGCTGCCCAGCGTCACGCTGATGCACAAGGGCAACATCATGAAGTTTACGGAGGGCGCGTTCAAGGACTGGGGCTACGAGATGGCCAAGGCCGAGTTCCGTGACCAGATCATCACCGAAGACGAGATGTGGGCGGCCGGTGGCAAGAAGCCTGCTGGCAAGCTGCTCATCAACGACCGCATCGCCGACAGCATGTTTCAGCAGATTCAACTGCGGCCCGATGAATACAGCGTCATCGCCACGCCAAACCTCAACGGCGACTATATCAGCGACGCGGCGGCCGCCCTTACCGGTGGCATCGGATTGGCGGCTGGGGCCAACATCGGCGACAAGGCTGCGATGTTTGAAGCCACGCACGGCACCGCACCCAAATACACCGGCAAGAATATGGCCAACCCGGGTGCAGTGTTGCTCAGCGGTGCGCTCATGCTCGAACACATGAAGTGGTTCGAGGCCGCGAATCTCGTGACCAAAGGTGTAGAAGCAACCTTTGCCGAGGCTGAGGAAACTGCCAAGAAGGGCGGCGGCGGCAAACTGCACGTGACCTACGACATCGCCCGGCAATTCGCCGGCTACGGTGCCGAAGCCGGTGCCAGCTCCAGCGCGTTTACCGAACGCATCGTTGAACACATCAAGAAGATGTAGGTTATCGCATGCGCCGAAGCCCTTCGCGGGCTTCGGCGGCGCGGGGATGGCTCTCGTATGATGCGACTTGTTCGTAGAAGCTCGCGGCTTTGGCTCGTTCGTTGAGCCGTTCGTGGGCCACTCCGAGTTTATACAGCGTGTCAGCCCCACTCTTGCTGGACTTGCGGAAGTCCTGCAGGCATCCTACGGCCAAATCCGGTCGGTCGAGTTCATCCAAGTATAAGTCGCCGAGCAGGCGATTCGCCATCCGCCAGGCTTCCTCTTCCGCCGTCGATGCGAACTTTTCGGGTTGCTGTTCGCGGATGTCTTCCAGCAGTTGCAGCGCGCTATCGCGCGCGCCAAGTCGCAACCGGACACGAGCGGCCAATAGCCGTGAAGCGAATCCATTCGGTTGCAGGACCAATGCCAACTCAGTCAGGTGATTGGCCCAGTGCAATAACTCGGCATCGGCCTCGCGCATGTCCACGAGTTGCTTGGCCTTGGTTAGACAATAATCACAATCAACCGACTTGCGCATAGCTTCCGACGCACTACGCAACGCCGACGGTTCAATCGAATAAACGTACTTATCACGGCGGGCAAGCAGGTCGACATCTTTGGCGTTGTAGAGCCGGGCGCGTTCAACCGCATTCAGCGCGGCCATCGAATCGCCCCGACGTTCGTGCAAATCGGCCAGTGCCCGCAAAGTCTCAATGCCGCTGCGATCATATTCGGCATACAGTGACAAATCAACGGCCGCCGCGTCGAGATCGCCCGCTTGTTCGGCATCGTCGGCCAGTGTCTTCAGCATGGCAAAATAGGCATGGCGCGATACCTCAGGCAATTGCTTGTGGCCAACGACTAAGCCAGCCTGTTTCCCGTGGTGTCGGGCCGCAGCAGCGGCGACCGTGTCACCCTGTTTATTCCACGTCTCAGCCGCTGCGTGCCAGATTCGCGGTGCTTCGGCTGGCAAACCCGTTGCCGCGATAGCGAGAAACTCAGCCCCACGCTGCAACCGCGCCGGTTCGTTGATCAAGGCCGCACCCAGTTGTTCCGCATAACCATAGTCAAATTCCGCGACCGGTCCGGCGCGAAACTCCGCCAAGGTCAACGGCGCGTATAACACGCGCTTGAGCGACCAAGCGGTGGGGTCATCCGGCACTGCGGCTAGAACTCGTTCGGTCGCCGCGATGGCTTCCAGTCGCCGCCCCGTTTTGCGTAACTGTTCCCGGCCGACGCGGGCCTCCAATTCGGGATGCAAGAGTAGCGTGAGTTGCCAGGCGCTGAGCAACATCGCCCGCCGTTCGGGATCATCCGCAGCGTCGAACAACGAGTTCAGGTGCATCGCCGCCATATCGTAGTCGCCGCTGTGTGTCGCCGCCACGGCTCGCCAATAGCGCAGTCGCGGCCGCAGATGCGGATCGCGCCGTTCCGCCAGGTCCAGTAAGCGCATTGCTTCTTCGCGCTGGGCGGCACTCTGAGGTTCGTTCAATAGTCGAGTTGCACGATCCAGGCATATCTGCGAGTCGATGAGTTGCAACAGATCGTTGTCAACAGCGGCAGGATCAAGTCGGCGATGCACTTCCCACAGCGCCGATCGCGCCAGTTCATTAGTTGGATCAATATGCACAGCCCGGCCCAATGCGCGTAGTGCTTCGCCGTGCAAACCAACTCGGCCATAACTAATGCCACGAAGCGTGTGCTTAAATACGCGCAGCCCTGGCAGTATCCGCGCGGTGTAAACGTAAAACAGCGCGATTGGAAGGAGCATGCCTAATAACGGCACATCTGGTGAAATACGTATTAGCCACACACCGATGGCGAGAGCCGCGCACCACGCGGCCACGTCCGCTTCGGATTCCTCAGCTTCACCGACAAATGTGAGCAGATAAAAAAACGGCAACCCGAGCAACAGGTACATTCCGATGGCACCGCGCTGAGCTTCCGGGATGGCTCCGGGCCAAAGTTCCAACAACCACAAGGCGCCCGCGATAGTGACTACGGCAATCGCAACCGTGAATCCCAACCGTGTCCACCGATGCCGCAGCAAACGCAGCGCCATCAATACGACGCCCAGCGCGAAGCCCACGCCAATGATTATTGCCATTAGACGAAAGTCAGTCGCCGACCATTGCGTCAGCGCTGCACCTATTGCCAGCCCGCTGAGAATGCCGACGTAAATGGCCCGGGGATATTCGAGCAACAGA
>JANLTA010000602.1:0-1650 GCA_031362705.1 Gemmataceae bacterium
GAGCGCGAGATGCCCGGCCGCCCGGCCCATGCTGATGCAGATGTACCAGCGACCTGTCGTCCGCGAGTCTTCGGCAAGATTTCGGGTGACAAAGACGCCGACTTGTCGAGCGGTTTCGAAGCCGAACGTCGGCGTGCCGCCGGGCAGGGGCAAGTCGTTGTCAATTGTCTTGGGCACATGGGCGACGTGATACTGCCGCGGGCTTGCTTGTAAACCTGGCTTGCCGAATAAGCCGTGTCGTCACCGCCGATGGAGACCAGCGATGTAATGCCCATTGTGCGGAAGCACTCCAGCACGCGGGCCATGTCTTCGGGGTCTTTGGTGGGATTGGTGCGCGAAGTGCCGAGGATGGAGCCGCCGCTGAGTTGGATGCGGCTGACATTCTCGATTTGCAGACGGCGCACTTTCGATGTGTCGCCTGCGACAAGGTTCTTATAGCCGTCCTGGATGCCGTACACTTCCATCCCGTGGTTGACGGCTTCGATGGTGACGGAGCTGATGACGCCATTGATGCCCGGGGCAGGGCCGCCGCCGACGAGAAGTGCGAGTTTGCCTGCGGGATTGAATTCGGCCATGATGATGCCTCCTGCGGATAAAATCGAAGATAATCCGTCCGCAGATGTAATACGGCTGGGTGACTACAATGGCAGCAACCAACACGGGAGGTCTTCATGTTTCGATACGTCGTTATGATGCTGGTTATCGGTGCCCACGTTTCGGCGGCCGATCCGCCGGAGGTGCCGCCGCGCACGGGCAAGTCGGAGACAATCAAGTTATTCGACGGCAAGACGCTTGCGGGCTGGGAAGGGTACGAGGATCATTGGACCGTTGCTGATGGCGTCATCGTCGGCAAGAACGAGCAGCCGGTGGCGGTGTCGACGTATCTTGTTACCAAGCGCAAGTTCACGGACTTTCATTTAAAGTTTGCCGCCAAACTGGTGCGATCCGAGATGCACTCGGGCGTGGCGTTGTGGGGCAGGGTGGACCCCGAAGCGCCGCCGGCCAATCAACGAGCACGATCGCAATACACCTATGCCGGACACCTGGTCATGTTCCCATCTGACTGGGGCTTGTACGATTTGTTTGGCCGCAATGGCTTGAAGTGCGACACTGCGCCGGCGAAGAAGGTCAGCAAGCAACATGACTGGAATGAGATGGAGTTGTTTGCTCAAGGCAACCGCATTCGCTTCGTGGCTAACGGCGTATTGGTTGTTGATTGGCGTGAGCCGGAGCCGCAACGCATCCGCGAGGCTCCAATAGGGTTACAATTGCATTCGAACAAAGTGCCGCAGGAGGTCCACTTCCGCGGATTGGTGCTGACGTCGTTCCCGGATGACAAGAAGCTGGAAGGGAAGAAGGTGGGTGACGCGGTGCCGTGAGGGGAAAGTGCTACCACGATTGACTGAGTTTCCGCGTTCTTATGTCTTCTTTGTGCTTCCTTTGTGTCTTCGTGTCTTTGTGGTTCTCTTTAAGAAAACCACAAAGACACGAAGACACAAAGATCACACAAAGAAAACCGCACTCAACAAGTGAGTCGGTTGGGCACACGAACGCCCTAAAACCCCGCACAATACGGGTTGTTCTTTTTCTCTTCGCCGACAGTCGTTTCCGGGCCGTGGCCGGTGTACACCACCGTATCATCTGGCAACG
>JANLTA010000643.1:0-10467 GCA_031362705.1 Gemmataceae bacterium
AGCACGTCGTTGCCGCCATTGCCGGAGACGCGATCGTTACCCGCGCCGGCGTCGATGGTATCGTTGCCGCCGCCGCCTTTTAAAGTGTCATTGCCAGGTCCACCGAAGAAAAAGGCAGGAACGGTTAGCGTCGGATCGACCGTGATTTGGTCATCGCCGTTGCCGCCGTCGGCGACAATCCGGGTGACACCGGCAAACGGGAAGACCAACATCGTGCCAAAGCCGCGCACTTCAATCGTGTTGTCGACTTTGACGACGTCGATTTGTTCCGCGCCATCAACGAGACTGCCGTTGACGCGCAGGCCGGCAAGCGGGCCAACATGCAGACGCAAGAAGCCGGGATTCGCCGGGTCCATCGAGGCGATGATGGGCGGCACCGCGTCCGGGCACTCGTGAACATTTTCAAACGTGACGAGCGTAATGATCGGCGCGATGTTGAACTCTTTGGTGACCGAAAACGGGTCGATACCGATCTCAATTTCCGCGCGCAATTCCGCAGTCAGGGCACCTTTGATGTCGGCGATGCGTTTTGGGTCATCGAAGGGGATGCCGTCAAAACGTATTTTGCCGTCATTGGGGTTCTCGTCGCAGTCGTTCAGGAAGAAATCGACAGTGCCGAACAGGCCGCCCTTTACATACGCCGACGCCACGCCGATATCGATGCCACCGATTAGGCCGACGGCCGGATTCAGCGAAATTTCCGGGTGATCGATCGCGCCGTCGCGCACGTCCGTGATGTAGAAGCCCTTGAAAATGCGGGTCGCTTCGAACGCACCGCCGCCGAGCCATGTTGAAAGCCAATTGCGAATGCCAAAGGTGTCGAAACCGAAAGTTACGTCGATCTTTAGTTCTAATTCACCGAACAGGCCGAACCGCAGTGCCGGGAACAAGGGAAACGGCGCAGTCAAGTCGATGCCCAGAGTCTCATGGACCACCGGCGGTTGGAAGCGGAACAAGTCCACGTCCTTGCCGAGCAGCAAGCCCAGGCCGATTTTCGGGTCATCAAACAACGGGAAGCTGAAGAGCTTCCGCTGCCTGCCCATGAACGTTTGGAGCGAGTTGTCGATGAATGACGTGACCGCCTGGCCCAACGGCGATGTGTTGCCGACGGCATTCTTGACCGTGTTCGAAAAATCGACGAGCAAAGTTGGGTTGCCGATCAAATCGTCGATGGTCAGGCTCGACAGGTTGGTCGAGCGAATGTCACGGCCACCTAGATTCAAATCGCCAAGACTGATCAGGGCGGAACCGTTGATCGTTTGGAACTTACTAATGATCCCCTGAGCGACGGTGAGGACGTCGATAGCCTTGTTGATGAACTCGCCGCCGGGGACCAGGAACTTCAGGGCCAGGGCGATGACATCGCCCACGGTGCCGGCCGGGTTGGCCCCGAGTTCGTTTAGGTAAAGTTTGTCGGCAAACTCGGGGAACGAATTGGCCAGGTCGGCGATGCCGGGGATGGGGAAATTGATGATATCGAACACTGGCGCGATCGCTAACAAGATCGGGTCCAGGTCCTGCAAAATCGGCGCGAGGAAGCTGCTGACCAGGCCGCCCACGTCCAGTTGCACATTGGCAAACATGATGCTTGGCGCGGGGCCGAAGTTGACCGTGGCCAGCAACGGATCGGCCGTGAACGCCGGCCAGTTGAAATACAGGGTCGATCGCAACGATGGCGCGACACCCGCCGTATCGGCAGCGAAGCCGAGCTTGAGAATCAGTCCGAGCCGAGCATCAACAGTCGCGACGGCTGTGAGCAAGGCACGCGGGTTGGCCAGCGATTGACCAAGCTCCGCGATGAGCAGCCGGCCATCGGAGCCGATGGGGTCTTTGATGTTGACCTTGAACGCCGCGGTAATCGCGTTGGCTCCGCCGCCCTGCGGCGTACCGGGTGTTGCTTGTAGCGTGAGGAAACCGAGCGAGCCACGAGCGTCTAGCCCGGCAAGTTGAACACCACTGGAGAGAATGACTTCTTCCGTGCCGCGTGTCGCAGAATCGGCCGGCAGGAAGTTGCTCGTCGTGTCGAAATAGAAGCCCTGCGTCTTGTTCACGCCAAAACGCACCAGTACGTCGTAGCTGGCAAAGGCCTGGAGCGTGCTGTTCTGCAGATGAATCCCCAAGCCGGGAAAGCCGAAGTCGGCATCCAGCGGCAAGGCGGCTGTGATCTGTTTTTTGAGCCGAAAGTTAAACTGCTTCTGCGTTGGCGTGTCGATGTATTGAACATCGTTGATGTCGGGCGAACCGGGATTGACGCCGTCCCAATCGCCGAGTGCGCCGAGACCACTACCAATGACGTTGAACAACAAAGTCTTCAAGGCCGCAGGCGTCAATGCACCAGCAAGCCCGCTTAGGCCGGTCGCCAGATCATCCGCCGCTGAACCGAACAATGCTGTCGATACATCGCGCAGCCCCGGACCGATAAGTGGCAATTCATGGCCCAGCACCTTGCCGCGCAACAGATCAGCCAGTGTGCGCAACAGGCCTGGGATGTCGGTAATCAGTGTGTCGGGCAACGAATTGAGGTTGATATTCGTCAGGTTGATCAGCGAATCGACGCCATAGGCATAAACGCGCACCTGATTCGCATCGACGCGCGGATCGGTATCGACAATCGGTTGATCAACACCGCCCGCAGTACCAGCCGGGTTGGTGTTGTGAATCACCGTGCTGGTCGAGGCGTTGAAATCGATGGAGCCGAGATTTTGCAATTTGCCGAGGACACTGATCCACGCCGTGGCGGGATCGCTAACGCCGGGATTCGGCGGCGTCACGGTGCCGGTGCCGCCGACGCGGATCGGTATGACAGCTTGGATCAAGCCACTGAACGTGCCAGCAACAAGGTTGCTCAGCGACGACATATTGTTCTGAATGTCGTGCAGGAACAAACGGCCGGTGCTGCTGCCGCCATCGTTGAGATTGACCGTCAATTGTGGATTCGTTTTCAGTCGGGCCTGCACGATGTTAGCGGCATTGATCCCAGCAAGGCTGGCCTTACCGCCGACCGCAGTGCCGCCACCAACGTAGCCGGTATTGGCATCCGCCGCCAAGACAAAGTCATCGGGCCGGCTCGTGTTCAGGTACACCCGATCCGCAATCGGCACATTCGCGGCCGTTATCAAACCAATTGTCAGGTTGATAGTTGGCGTCAGCGTGATATGTACGTTGCCGTTCACGTCGGTGCTGAACGCGCCGCCGAGACTCTGCATATCGAGTTGGATCGGCACGTCCTGCGTTATCGTCCGCGTGAAGCTGAACGCGAACTCAATGGCGTCCGGCAGGACCTTGGCGGTCACGAACGATCCCATCGGCAATCGCGGGTTCAGGTAATCGGCGACCGCCTGAGCAGACTTTGTCGCCAGCTCGTCCGGGTTGCCAAGGATGTTCGCGTATTCCTGACCGATGTCGATCAACTCGCCGAGGCTCTTATTCAGGCCCGGCAGTTTCTGCGCAAGCGGGCCACCGGCACCGAGCGCGGTCAACTGACTGATCGCGGCCTTGAGGGCATCAAGTACGGTACCGGGTGTCAAGTTGTTGAAGCTGTCGAAATTGGGCGCGCCACCGCCGAGCTTCACCCGCGTTGCCAACGAGGCCAGGTCGCTGATGCTGAGTATCTTGCCACCACCGCCGCCGACCGAGGTGTTGCCACTGACGGGGTCTAGGCTGACAGTCATAGTGCCAAGCGTGTTGGCACCGTTGACCGACGGCGTGATCTTCAACCCGGCAATGCCGAGGCTGCCGGTGATGGTCGCCGCAAACGTGTTGGCAACCAAATCAGGATTCTCTTTCAACTCAGGCAAAGTGATGATGTTCGGCGTTGCCGCGTCGGTGCCGGGGTCGAGCAGGTTGACCGCCACGTTGGCAGTGAACTGAATGCCCTTGTTGTTCGGCACACTTGCATCTTCCACGACCGTCACATTCAGGAACCCGAGCGACGCCGTGAAGTTGGGGTTGTCCAACGTTGCCGTCACGTTGAGTTGCATGTCCGGCGTGGCATCGGCAACCAGGAAGAATCGCTTGTTGTTGGCCAAGGCCGGGTCGAGCCGCAAGCCGAACTTCAGATCGAACGATGCATCGGCGGTAACTGTAAGCGACGGTGCTGCGCCGGTAATGGTCAGGCCGGGGATCATGCTCGCGATGTCGAGCGGCACCGAAAAGCTGACTGCGGCGGGGTTAAGTTGAGCCGCAAATTGAATGACCCGACTCGTGCCGGTGCCGCTGGTCGTGATAGTGACCGCACCGCCGGTGATTTGCGCCAACAAGTCGATAAACGACTGCAGGCTCGGCGCGACGCTTCGGAGTCGGGCCGGCACCGCCAATTCGCCGAGCGCACCGCGCAACATACGCGTCATCGAACCACCGCGATTGACTGTAATGCCCAGTGGACCGACCGGCGTCTGCGTCAGACCCACGTCGAAGCGCACAGTGATGGCATCGCCGGATACCGCGCTGATGGTGCCCGTCTTGCGTCCACCGGCCGTGTTGTATTCCAAAGCGTCGCCGACGCTGACGCCCGAGCCAGCGAGATCGACGCCGCCGGTCAGCACGACGGAGAAATACTTGTAAGCACCCGACGTCAACACCGGGGTGACAGTGCGAACATTGGTCTCGGAAATCGCAAGCGGCGACGCGGAGCCGGCAAGCAACGAACCCAGGCTCGCAGTTGAAAACGACAGATTCACACCGAACAAGTCGGCGTTGGCCTGCGTCGTGAAGTACCCGGCCAAGTCCGTCAATCCGTCGAGCAGGCCATAGGTATCGATGTTGATAAAGTTGAAGAAGTCATCGAACTGCGGCAAGTCGGCGACCGTCGTAAACGTGCCGGGATCGGAGACATCGTCCCACGTAAAGCGCACGTCGCCCGACCCGGGGAAGCCGGCCGGCAACAACGTGCCGTCGTCCAGCGCATTGGGCGTGAGCGTGGCGATCAGCACAACGTCTGCCGCGTCGGCGTTCTCAAACAGCGTGCCCTGGACCAGCCCGGGCGGGCTAAACTCCAACTCGGCAAGGCGCAACAACCCATCAACAGCTCCTCCGAACGTCGGATCGACACCAAGTTCCCGCAGATCGGCCGCCAAACGGACTTGGGGATCGATGGTCAAACGCGGATTTGACACGGCCACGTCGGTCAGGCCGAACCTTCCATCGGCGTCGATGCTATTGATGCGAATGTTGGAAACGACCAATTCGGGATCGGGATTGGCACCGGCGTCCATGTAGAAGCCGCCGATGTCCACGCCGAACGCCAGTCGCAGCGCGACACTGGCCACGATATCCGCCGTGCCATCAATGCGAACCGAAGCTCCGTCGCTGCCGACGCGCACGATTGCTTCGCCGTCGAGATCGCGCACGATTTGCATGTCGAAGCGGACGCGTCCGATATCGCCCGGCGCGAGTGGAGATTGCGGCGGCGTGTAGGAGTAAGTCACGTTGTCGGGAATGCTGTCCAGCGCATCCAGCCGGCTGCGCAACATATCCAACGTCGTGATCGATTGGCCAATTTCCGCAAACGACACGCCGCCGATGCCATCTTCGATGAGGCGACGGATGAACGATGTGTTCGCACGCGCCGCTTCCGCTTCCGGCCCGGTGAGATCCCTGGTCGGTCGTGTCGGACTCGCTCCGGAGATCACGTCCGGCAGCGAATCACCGACGAACGGCACAAACCGACCGAGGCCGCCGAACTCCGGCAGCAAGGTTCCGAGTTTGTCGGAGACGACTTGTAGACCATTGCGCAGGACTTGGAACAAGTTGGTTCCTGCAAGCAATGGCCGCAGCGTTTCGACGCCAACATACGATACTTCGCCACGATTGCCGTTGGCCGTAAACGCAATGACGCCGCCGCCGGCCCCGTCGGGTGCCGCAGCCTTTAGGCTTTCCAGCCGGCCAGTGAGCGTTACCGTGTCATTTCCGCCGCCCGCATCAAAGATGATCCCGCCGGAGACGACCGGCATGTTGATCTTGTTTGCTACCACGCCGTTCGCGGCGTTGATGATCAGATGATCGTTGCCTAGCCCCGCGTTGATCTCGATGTGATCGAACAAGTCGATGGGATACTGTTTGACCAGCGTGCTGCCGTCAAAGATATCAATCATCGATGAGTTGTTGGCATCGACGGAAATCTGAATCGTATCGGCATTGCCGGTTCCTGCAATCGTCAGCACCCGCGATTGGCCAATCGTCTTGCCCAACGTGTCCGTGATGCTGTTGATCAACCATGCGCCGCGGCCAGCGGTCGCGGCAATAAGCGTGTCACTGACGGCGTCGTAATCCAAGTCGCGTACGGTGACATTCGGCATGTCGTTGCCGAAGCGCACCCAGTTGAGAGTGCCGCCCAAACCTGGGTCCAGTGCCGCGACAAAGACGCCCTGCCCGCCGACCGCGAGGCCCATACGAGCGGGCGTTGCGCCAATGGCCGGGATCGGAATCAACGCCAAGCCACGTGCCTCGGCGTTGGCACGGGCGGCTAGGTTGCTGGGAATCTCAATCCAGGTCTGTCCCAGCGTCGTCGTGCGAAAAACGCGACCGTTGGCTGTCAACAAGTACGCGGTTTTGAAATCGTTCGGATCGATCTGGATCGACGTCACATCCGGCGCGGCAGTCTTTTCCGTCGCTGGTAGGAAAGGCGTCGGCGTGAACTCGACGCCGAACGTGCCGCGGACACTGACAAGGCCATCGGCCCGCGCGGCATAAATCACATCGGCGTTACCGCCACCTCCATACGCCAGCGCGGTGACCAGCGGCCGGCCCGCGGCCGTGTGCGGGCGATCCACAAACTCAGTGGCGGTAATGCCGCCGTCGAAGCTCTCGTAAATGCCTTCCCGCGCAAATACGACGCGACTCCGCTTGCTCGTCAGTACCTGCGGCTGACTGCTGGCGTTGTTGGCCGGGAACAGGACGTGCAAGGTCTTCGCCGTCGTATCAAGTGATTGATTCACCGTGATGGTGATGTTGAATCCGTCGGTTCGATCATTGGTGCTCAAGACGCTCAACGCCTGGCTGCCGGCGGAATAGCCAGCCTTCAGCGTCGTATCATCGACGTTCATGCGGAAAAACGTGAGGTGATTGGCGGAGACTTCCGCGGCAGGATTGGTGAAGTCCTTGCCACCATCGATATCCACCTGAGTGCCATCGGGCCGGTACGCCGTCCGATAGGCGAAGCGCAAATCGTTGGACACGAAATAGTGAATCGACACGGGCAACCCGTCGAGAAACGCATCCGGATCGACGGCCACAGCGACGCCGTCGCCTTGGGCGAATCGCCCTGCTTGACCCGGACCGGGTAGGGTAATTGGAACGGTGTTCCAAAGGGATTGTCCCACCGCACTTTGCTGCACCACGCCGACGTCCTGCGCGCCGGCAATGATAGTTTGCGTTAACCGGTCGAATGCTACATCGACGAATTCCGCGACACCGAGGCCGAAGCCGGACAATGACGACCACTTGCCGGTCTTGGCGGTTTCCGACGTTGTGCGCGAGTTGGTCAGCTTGGCGATCCCGCCGTCATCGGTCTCGACAAGATCGTAAGTCCGCGTGCCGCCCTGAGTCTTGTTGGTCCAGACAAATGTGATGCCGCGCGAATCGGCATGGGGGGCGCTACCATCCACGGTCGCATTGCCGACGATCTGCACCATCTCCGTAACTAACTTTGTCGCCGGGTCCACTTTTTCACGAAAGATGCGGCCCACGAAATTATCCAGCCCAGACTTATTCACCGTCGGGATGCTGCTGGGCTGCCGGTCGCCGCCGAGGTAAATGACATTGGGGTTGATCGGGTCTACTGCCAACGAGAAATGCAAATGAGCCTGACCGCCGGGATTCAGGTCCGGAGCTGGCGTGAAGCCGATTTCATTTGTGGATGGACGTTGCAGATCCGTCCAATTCTTACCGGCGTCAAACGTCGCGCGCAACGTTGTGAGATGAAACCGATTCAGGCCGGCCTGGGGTCCAGCACCACCGACGTACACCGTGTCGTCAATCGTGACCACATCGGGATTGGTCGGTCGTGTTGCCAGTTCCACAACTGCAACATCTGTCAGTTGCGTTGCCAGCGTCCACGTAATGTTGGTGTCATCAAACGTGCCGCGATAAACTTTGCCAGTGCCGGCCTTGAAGTTGGTGCCCGTTACGGTCTTGAAGTCCGATACGGCGGCCGCATAGATCATCGGATTGCTGCCGGCCGTGATGACCACGTCCGTGAAAATCGAGTTGGGGTTCAACCCCGGCATATTGACGGACAGCCGCTCCCACCCATCGGCCGCCCCGCCTTTGGTGTTGCGTTGCAAGCCGCTGTGACTCGTCGCCGCATACAGCGACCCGGCAAACACCTGCATGCCCACGGTTCGGCCCGGACTAAACACGCTCACGGATGTCGTATCGCCAACAAATCGCGCGGGATCCGATGTCTTCAATTCCTGCCAATGGTCGCCGCCGTCCGCTGATTTGAAGATGCCGAAAGAACCCGTGCCGAAACTGGCGCTGCTCGTCCGAGCGGTGCCGGCGTAGATCACGTTGGTATTCGCCGGATCGATGGCCAGCGACGAAATGGCCAAAGTCGCCATGCCGTCGCTTTTGGGAATCCAAGTCGGCGAGCCGGACGGGGCGAGGAAATCCGTGGTCTTCCAGATGCCGCCGTTCACCGTGGCCGCATAGGCGATGTTGGGATTGATCGGATCAATAGCAACCTGATTGACCGCGCCGGTCACCGGATTGGCGCCCACCGCCGAGATGTTGATCACCGATTGCCCATTGATCGCCGGGGCTGGGCCTTGAAACGCCCAACCGAAGTTGGGTTGCCCCGATAGCGACCAGGTGAGCGCCGGCGTGATCCGACTCTCCAGCGGCTCCAATCGCAGCCGTCGCCACGCCGCTTTCCACAATCCACCTAACACGCGAGTGACTCGGCGGCGACGAAATGCACGTCTCATGGTGAAATCCTCCACGGGCAGACCCGAGCGTATTGCCTCGAACCGGAAAACACTGAAATTTGTCGAAACGGCAACGTGATGCCGGCAGGCATCGAAAGGCCATTCCACTAGTAATGCGAAATGGAACGGTTAATCACGCCATTACGGCGAAAATTATTTTTTGGGCTTCATTGCCGGACGAAATGGCCGAACTATCCAAGTCAAATACCTAACTATCTGTTCTCTAATGATGCAACCAACTTCTGGAAGTCGTCCCGCGTGCGCAGTGCGTCCAGATCCTTGTCCGTCTTTACGTGCTCGATGTTCTTGTACCCGGCGACGGCGGCTTTACGGAGCCAGTCCATTGCCTGATCGGCCTCGACGTCAGCTTGTTTCGCGCCGGCCACGGACTTGTCCGTTCCACGGATGACGGCTGCGGTAACGGCTCGCATGCACGCGGCTGTATACAGGCTGTCAACGTCGGTACGGGCCAGCTTCTCCCACATTTCAGCCGTTGATCTGCAGCCATTGGCGCTTGCCGACTTTTCGAAATGCCTTAGCCGTAGGTCCATCGCGCTCGATACCAATTCCAGGTGATCCATCGTGCTTAAGGCCCGTTTGACGCAGTCGTCAATAATCGGTACTGCTTCCGCGCCCCGGTCGAGCTGGACGAGGCTTGCCGCCACGTCGCGCATGCTCTGAAGCGTGTTAGGGTGATCGGGGTTGAGGTTGGCTTGTCGCAGAGCCAGAGTCTCTTTGTGGAGCTTGAGAGCCTCGACGTGGCGGCCGAGGGCGGAGTAGCTGCTCGCCAGATGGTTCATGCTTGAAAGCGTGTCGGAGTGCTTAGGGCCGAGCTTTGCTCTTCGCAGCTCCAGCGTCTCCTCGCGCAGCTTGAGAGCTTCGTCGTGCCGGCCGAGAGCGACATAGCATTTCGACAGAAAACTCATGCTCCTGAGCGTGTCAGAGTGGTCGGGGCCGAGTTTAACTTTGAAGAGTGCCAGCGCCTGTTCGTGGAGCTTCAGTCCTTCTTCGAGCCGGCCCACGGCAACATAACTGAGGGCAAGGTTGTCCATGCTGATGATTGTGGCAGGGTGGTCTGGGCCGAGATCGGGGTGTGCTTTCCGTCGTGCTAATGTGTCTTCTCGGAGCTTGAGGGCCTCAGCGTGCCGCCCGAGCTTGTCGTAGCTGATCGCCAAGTTATTCATGCCCCATAATGTTGAGGGATGGTCGGGGCCTAGCTTGGCTTGCTGGAGCGCCAGCGTCACCTCTCGGAGCTTGAGTGCGTCGGCAGGACGACCGACGGCGTCGTAGCTGCTGGCCACTCCCGTCATATTCGAGAGTGTGACGGGATGGTCGGGACCAAATTTGACCTTCATAAGTGCCAACGTCTCCTCACGGAGCTGGAGTGCCTCATCGTGCCGGCCGAGTGCGCCGTAGCTGAGAGCGAGATTGTTCATGCTTTTGAGCGTGTCGACGTGATCCGGGCCGAGGTTGGCTTTCTGCAGGGCCACCGTCTTTTGCCGGAGGTTTAGGGCCTCTGCGTGCCGGCCAAGGTCGCTGTAGC
>JANLTA010000673.1:0-4986 GCA_031362705.1 Gemmataceae bacterium
GCCCCATCCACAGCGTAGTGACTTGGTGCATCGGCGTGCGCACCAAGATGCACCGTTGCGCGCAACGTGGACAATGTGATGTTGTCGCCGCGTGCCATGTCGCACAACAATTCGCGCGAAGCCTGCGTGTCCCCCGGCCAAACCGCCAACCGGGGCGAAACCACCGGCGTAATGTCGTAGATCATGACGTTCCCCTCGAAGCCGCTTGCAGTTTGGCGCGTCACCTTAACTTAACCGGACACACCCCTGCAAACTACCAACACATAGCACCATTCTCATCTAATTGTCCCAGTCGGGACCGGGTGTCGGCGCACTTTTTGCTAAAAAATCCATCGAAAACCGGCATCAGGGCCTTGCAATCAGTCGATCTTCAAGCTAGGATGCCCGCAAAGACAGTTACTCGCCGGTGGGGAGGGCGGCCAAATGGTACGGCCCACTCGTCGTGGATTCACTTTAATCGAGCTACTCGTTGTCATCGCTATTATCGCGGTGCTTGTGGGCTTGTTGCTGCCCGCAGTTCAAAAAGTACGTGATGCCGCCAATCGCACCAAATGCCAATCGAATATGCGTCAGATCGGCTTGGCGCTAACGTCTTACCATGATTTGCGCGGTCGGTTGCCGGCAGCGAAGATTCACTCGGGTTCGGCCGGTCCCAGCCAGCAAAATTACTTTGGCCCTGAAGGCGATTTTCGCAACGAACCGTTCCGTGTGTACAACCACACCGGCTGGGTCGCGCTGTTGCCGCAAATTGAGCAGGAAAACCTGTATCGCAAGTATGACTATCGCCAGCCGTCATCGAACTCATCCGAAGGCGGCGGTTTCGACGGCAGCACGCTGGGCGGCTCGGCCAATCTGAATGGCGACGTCGTCGGTACTTATATTCCCACTTACAGTTGCCCGGCTGATTTCAATCCGCCGGATGTTGCCTGGGACAACGGTCAGCCCGCCAACCCCAATGCCACGCCGCCTCAAGCTTATGTGCCGCCGTATCACATATACAGCCGGCAAAACGCTCGCCGCAGCAACTACCTGTTTGCGACTTACAAAGACACCGACCTGACGCCTCGCTATCCTAGCGGTCCGGTATGCGGCGCATTCGGCACCAACGGTGCTGCCAACTTTGGCATGATCACCGACGGTCTGAGCAGCACGATCCTTGTGGGTGAAGCCCGACAGATTCACACGGAAACATCGTACGGTCCCTATTGGGGATCGGGCGCTCAATCATGCTGCCACGGCATCGTGGAAGATTACCACTGGCATGTGAACTACCCATACGGCGAAAAAGTCCTCATGCGCGACGGGGAAAACGGCAAGCTGCAAACCCAATGGGGCTTTGGCAGTTGGCACGCCGGCGGAGCCAACTTCGTATTCGCCGACGGCTCGGTCCATTTCATCAACGACCGAATTAAGTTCGCCATCTTCCAGGCGCTGCACACTATCAACGGCGGCGAAAACGTCGAGTGGTAGGCACCATTGACTGTGCGGAGTGTTTCTGGCCATTTCAGATAATTGCTCGACCAGCCGCAGAATCAGATGTTCAAGAAATGCAGTACCCAACCGCCATTGCCCGATGTCAAAATCGGGCGTGATCAGGGCGGCATTGAGCTTCCAGTGGCAATGACAAGAATGACCTTACTGCAATTCGCAATGTCTTGATGCCAACCGGCAAAGCGGGCCGCCGATGCGGCCCGCCAATGATCACGTTCTTTGCATCAAGTCGCATTTACTGCTGACAAAATCAGCCAAGCTCTCAACATTTCACTTGGTGCGATCATAACTCATAGGTGCCGCTGCACTCGACGTGGCGAATGGCGATTCCTGACACGTTGCCGATTCGCAAGCATGTTGCTGACGGCAGCAGGTCGCGCCAAACTTGACGTGCAAGCCGATGATGATCGAGTCGTACTTGGAGTCAATCGTTGTCGATGTGCCCGCCAATGGGAAGACGGTGCCAGAGACTTTATTCTCAAAGCCGTGAGCGTAGGCCAGAGACATGCCGATCGAATCGTTCACCAGGTAATACGTGCCACATGTAAGTGTGTGTTCCGTGATCGCGGGCAGCATCGTGTTGAACAGCGCGAGGTTGCCTGAAATCGGATTCTGGCTGTATAAATAGCCGGCTTGCACAGATGCCTTGTCGCTCACCTGATACTTGGCTCCGACGGAAGCGGCCCAGATGCTCCGCCAGCCGGAACCGCCTTCGGCCGGGCTTTGGCCCAGCAGCTTCGTTGTTCCGTAGTCGAGCCAACGCAGGTCGGAAGAGACCAACAATTTATCGATGCCGGTGTAGGCAACGCCGGCGGAATAGATTTGCGGCAAACTGAATTGCGTGCGGAACTGCGTGGCGTTGCCGTTGGCATCGCGTGCGTTGAACTCCCAAGTCTCAAACCATTGCGGACTTGTATATGAGAGGCCAGCGACAACACATTCGGTAACCTTGTAGGTCAAGCCGCCGCGGAAGCCGCCGCCCCAAAACGGGCGTGAGTGCGAGCCAGTCGGAAATTGATTTGGCGCCAACGGATTGGCTTGGCTGGTCGGCCCAAAAAAAGCGGGATCAAAGCTCACCGCCGTGACATCGACCATCGGCCCGCCACCGACCGCCAGGCGATCATTGATTTGGTAAGACAGCGTCGGCGTGATCGACAAGACCGTCATGGAAGCCGCTTGCGGCCCGAGTATGAACTGATTCAGCGGTCCGGTGGGTGCGAGAATCGGGTTAGCGGCGTCGCCGGGGAAATTGACGCCGCCGGCCGCCAGAGTCGAGATACCCAGGCCTTGCGTCCAACATGAGTCCGGTTGGCGATACACGAGGCCAAATGAGGTTGTCGGTATCAAGCCGCTATCGCTGTTGGTTCGCCCGCTGAGATCCTGTGCTGGCCCGAGTCGACCAAAGGCTCCCGCCGGAATCGTCGAAGTCACGCCAGTATGCGGGAAGATCAACTCAGTGCCTAACACGAATTCCGATTGCGATAAGCCGCTGATGGCAGCGGGATTCCAGAACAGCGCGCCGATGGCATCGGTGCCAACCGCCGTGGAGGTGCCCGCCATTGAGCGGTGCATCGCGCCGCCGCCGGGAAGGATCAGTCCTTGTCCGTGGGCCACTCCCGTAAACAGGAAGGCCACGAGCGATAGTGCGCTCACATTTCTTGCGATCATTGACGCCTTCATGTCGCCTCCAAGACTAGAATCGCCGGCCGAAACCGGCGCAGTTTTCCATCTCGCTTCATCGCCCACCGACAGGCAGCGTCAGCGTTGGCCCTTCATCGCCGACCAGTCGCTGACGCTTGAAATCCAATCGACTCAACAGCAACACCAGTGCAAAGGACTCTTTGCTCGCGTGGTCGCGGTCGTCGATGTAAAACCAGTAATCGCGGTACTTCGCCGCAACGTAAGCGCACGACGGCGGCTTGTGACCTTTGCAACAGTGAATCTGGAATAACCCCTCGGTCACGTCACGGGTGTCCATGACTTGGCCCTCTGCGTTCATGATCTGTTGCACTAGCCCGCATTTGTAGTGCTCATCCGGTACTTCCACACCATTGGCTAAATAAAGAAAGACCTGGGCGGTCGCGCGCGGCATGACTCGCAATGTGCCGCTGGGTTCGCTCGGGTGTTGCGCCGGATCGATCACGCCGCCGGCCACCAATTCGAACTCGAAGCGCCGTTCGCCTCGGCGCAGATTCAAGAGGCTCGCCACTTCCACAATCTCCGGCGCGCCCTCGCATCCTGGCGTGATTTCAAACACCAGTTTGCGCTCCATCTTCACAAGAACCCATGACTTGCCGTCACCGTGGCGACGATATTCGAATCCGTTCTTGGCGGCATCGACGATCGCTGCCGATGTCACTGCTTCAGGCAGAACCGGGCTGCTCATTTCCTTGGCGCGGTCTTCAGCGTGCAACGTGATTAATTCGTGATCCTTGGCCATTTGAATGAGGTCCGCGATGCGGCGAAAGCGCGTATAGTCGGCAGACGAGTCTCGAAATGCTCCGCCCGTCGGGCAGCCGTTAGGCACGCCGTTGAGCCGTTCTACCCACAGCCTCAAGACGCTCGACACGGGCCATCCCGATTGAGCCAGGAAGACCAATGTCTCGCCAGAAATCGGCGTGAGGAATTGGCGTACACCCGTGGCGTCAAGCGATGGTTTCATACTGACGGTTGGCCGGTCAAACCCAGACAACATGAAATCCGGAAGGATAGCGATAAACGACTTGAAGCCAAAGTTATTGGCGTTTGGCGTGCCAAAGAATGGTCGTGCTTCAGCGCTAGCCGAAAGCTCCCACTGGGCCGCAATCGCGGAAATGTCAAGCGCCCGCGGGCTCTCGGAGTACCGGGTGTGGACAAGATTGCGTAGTAGCTCTTCCTCTTCTACTCGCTTTACGGTTTCGCTGTAGGCACTGTGGGTCCGTTGGAGTTGTTTTGGGCCAAACGCGCAGCCGCTCAAACTCAGGGCAAGCCCGATGAGAACGAACGGCAATTTAGTTCGACACCAAGGCATGACCAATCCAGGTCTCCAAAGACACCGATTGTTCGTTATCGACCGTTAAGCTGGGTAGCTTTCAGCGAATCTGCTCGAATTCAGGGTTTACGGGGTCTTGCCAATGAGCATGAAACCAAGTGTTTGCTTTCGATAGGATCGAGAAACAAAGCGACTTTAGCTTAAGTTGCCCAGCATCTCCGCAACGAAAACAACGAATCGCAGCAAAGGATTCGCAGTGCCCCGCGCAGGATGCACGCGCCAGACTGTTTCAGTTGTCAAAGAACACTCTCGCTAGCGACAAGTCGCCGGCCCGTGGTCCCGATCCGCGGACCCCAATCCTCGATCCTTGATCCTCTGCAACTAACTCCCTCGCCCCCGATATCCGCCCGCGCGCACTCCCACGCGCTGGAAAGGGGATGCCGCTGGCACTTGGGGTAATGGTCACGCTCGCTACGACCGCAGCGGCCAACCTTGTTGCCACACTCGAGGTGGGCGCGTGTGGC
>JANLTA010000704.1:0-1675 GCA_031362705.1 Gemmataceae bacterium
AAGCGCCTTGTAGAGAGCGCCGGGTTGAGTTTTCGAGGCCAACACGGTGGCGGTCCGTTTATGGAACGTGAGCGGAAGGACGAGAAACGCCAAAGGGAACGGCACGCCTTCGGAGCGACCCCTGGCCTCATACGCCTCATGCACCGCCTGCCAAATCGCCTCCGCCGCGAGGCCCGTGTTCTGAATCACTCGCTGCTCAAAGAGAACGTCAATCATGGCTGCATCAGTTCGCGCATGAGTTGTTCAAACCGTGGATGCCATCCGATTTTCAGAAGTTCCGCCAGACGATGATAGGTTCCGGAAGTGAGATAGACCTGCTCAGTATCGCTGCCAGCAAGCTTCTCGCAATGTGCTTCAGTAGTGTCGGTGAAAACCTCAAAACCTACGTCCTTCTCCGGTGCTCCCTGGCGCATTCGAGTAATGCGTGCGCGAATCTTATCCCAGCGCGACAGCAATGTGGACTCAAAGGCCAACCAGTCATCGTCGGTGATATTCCCTTCCGCTGACAGGCGGGCTTTCTCGATGTTACAGCGGATAAATTCGCGAATGGAGGTATCTACTATACTGTCGTCATCTGTGACCAGATGAAGCTGCTTCACAAACAGGCTTTCCCTCTCTTCACCGATTTTGTCCTCGCCTACGGGAATGAGGTGCTCAGCACGTTCTCGGCTGATCCGTCTCTTCCGTAGGTCGATGATCGCGTGAAGCTGATTTACGAAGTGATCGCGTTTGATCCAAGCCGGCTGTTTCTGCTGCCAACTCACCAAGGCAGTCCGGTGCATCCAGCCCAAAAGCTCGTCAAGGATGGAACCCGCATGACTCGCACACCATTCCGGCAACTGGAGATGTCCAATCGTTTTCGTTCGGAGTTCCTCCCCCGCCGTGTCCGCCGACGCATCGGCCAATCGGCAGCGGTCGATTAACTTCCGCAGATTTTGGCGTGATTCAGGACGTAGGACGCGCTCGACAAGCGCCTTGATGCCATCCGGAGGGGAGATTGCTGCCGTCTCGAGCGCGGCGATGCTTGCGTCAATTTTCCCCTCCGACTTCGCCCGCCCAATCTTCTGGGCGATGCACTCGGGCAGCGTCTTGTTCGTCACCATCATGAACAGCGTCTTCCCGGCTGCGACTTCGCCCGAATCCAAGGCCGCGACCCAAATACTCAGCGTATTCCACAAATCTTTGGAGCGATCCCCAAAAGGCGCCGCGTCCTTTTGAATGGAGTGTTTGTCCTGCTCCAAGATCTGCGTCGCATCAGCTCCGCGGACGGCGACGTCATCATCGGTTTCGACACCCACCACGCTTCCGGCCGAACTTATCGCGAGCCAATACAGCGCGCGTTCAAACTGAAAACTGAACCCCGCATTACTCCCCGGTGCCGAATGGTCGGAAAGGCTCATCCGAGATTCGGTAGATTCCGCCGCGGCGGTGTGGCGACGCTTTCGACCGTCACGGTGAGTCGATCGGGCGTCGTAGCGGACTCCCGATGTGCGGCAGCCTTGCGATCGAATGAATTTAGCGAGAGGACCGCCATCACACTTGAGTTTAGAGAATCGTCCGCGAAAGCGCCAGCCTCCTGAGGCGGTTCTGTTAGCCGCTCACACTCAAGCCTTCTGCCAGAGCCACGCCGCGCTGGTTTTCGTCGAAGCTCAGCAGCTCTGTCGCGCCGAGTTGA
>JANLTA010000726.1:0-5016 GCA_031362705.1 Gemmataceae bacterium
GCAGGGTCAACGGATCGCCGCCGCTGACAATCACGTCCTTGATTTCTTTGTGGTCGCGGATGTATTCGATCATCCGCTCGTCATCGCGGCCGACGGCGTCCCAGCCGTCGCGCACCATGGTCGTCCGCTTGCGAGTGCAGAAGCGGCAGTACATGGTGCAGACATGGGTGCTGACCAGCAGCACGCGATCCGGATAACGATGCGTCAGGCCCGGCACTGGCGAGTCTTTGTCCTCGTCGAGCGGGTCTTCCAATTCATAGCCGGACGGGTTTTCCGCTTCGAGCGACGATGTGACCGACTGCAATCGAATGGGATCGAGTGGGTCATTCTGGTCGATCAGGGAGAAGTAATACGGCGGAATTGCGAGTTTGTATTCCGCTTCCAATGCACCGATGGTCTCAAGCTCGGCGTCGCTGAAGGGCAACAGATCGCGAAGCTGTCGGACCGAGCGCACGGCGTTCTGACTTTGCCAGCGCCAATCTTCCCATTGATGATCCGGAACCTCGCGCCACATCTCATGACGGCGCGGACGACTAGGAGGCTCATCATCAACAGCAGAGGCAGACACGGTGAGCGGCAAAGTGAATCCGTTTGCCTGCTCGTTTGAAAAACTCATCGCCTCGGAATCCTCCGGGGTCGTTGGGGTATCCTGCGCTGTCGCTAACGTCCGATGCGGCGGACAGTTAAGTGCGGCAGCGCGGCCCATGCAATCGTCGCATCCTACCCGGCATGAACAAAAATACAAGCCCATTGAATCGGAATTTTCGACAAAATCAAAAAGTCCGGCCCGAGATTCGCTAGAGCTTCGCGCGACGAGGGGTTGACGCACAAGGCTCGGTGCAATCTCTATCGGCATCACGATAAGCCGTTCAGTTGTCATATAAGTCTATATATATTAATGTGTAAAGCTATAGCTATTAGCTACTATCTAATTCTGTTTAGCACGGTCAACGAGCGTGCGGAAGTCCGGACGGACCGACTTGTGCAGGCGACGGGCAAAAGTGCGATTCAGCCGATGAATTAGGATCAATGTGCCGACGACGTAGCTATAATGTCCTTTCGCCGCATCCATGATTGACCTCCCCGGACCCTGCCATGTCGTCGCTCGATCTGCTCACGCCGCTGAAGCGTTATTTCGGGCATGACTCGTTCAAGCCGTTGCAGGAAGCGATCATCCGTGATGTGTTGGCGGGGTGCGACGCCGTCGCGCTGCTTCCGACCGGCGGCGGTAAGAGCCTTTGCTACCAACTGCCGGCTCTCGTGCGGCCGGGGTTGACCGTGGTGGTGTCGCCGTTGATTGCGCTCATGAAGGATCAGGTCGATGCGCTCACCGCGGCCGGCATATCGGCGACGTTTCTCAATTCCAGTTTGACAGCGGGCGAATCGCGCGATCGGCTCAAAGGCCTTGATGCGGCCAAGTACCGGCTGCTTTACGTCGCACCCGAACGGTTAATGATGCGCGACTTCCTGGCCGACATGCAGCGGTGGAACGTGTCCGCCATCGCGGTGGACGAAGCCCATTGCATCAGCGAATGGGGCCATGATTTTCGTCCTGAGTATCGGATGCTCTCCCGGGTTCGAGAGCTGTTCCCGCAAGCGCCGTTTCTCGCGCTGACGGCGACGGCCACGGAGCGCGTGCGCGAAGACATCGTGAAGTCGCTACGGCTCAGGAATGTTCGCCGTCACGTCGGTAGCTTTAACCGTCCGAACCTCAACTACGTGGTCACGGAAAAGTTCGACGCTTATCCGCAACTGTTGGCCTTCGTTCGCAAGCGCAAAAAGGAAAGTGGCATCGTCTATGGTTTGAGCCGGAAGACGGCCGACTTGTTGGCCGAGCGGCTCAGTGGCGACGGCATCCGCGCGGTGTCATATCACGCGGGCATGACACCGGAGGAACGCAGCCGCAATCAGGAAGCGTTTATCCGCGACGATGCCGATGTGGTGTGCGCCACCATCGCGTTCGGCATGGGCATCAACAAGCCGAATGTCCGCTTCGTCGTTCACTACGATCTGCCCAAGAACGTGGAAGGCTATTACCAGGAAACTGGCCGGGCCGGCCGCGATGGCTTGCCGAGCCAATGTCTGTTGCTCTTCAAGGCCGCCGACGCCTTCAAGCTGCGCGGCTTCATTAACGACATCAGCGATCAAGCGGAGCGTGAGCGGTCGCACCAGAAACTGAACGAGATGGTCCACTTCGCCGAGAGCGGCGGCTGCCGGCGGGCCGCGCTGTTGGCCTACTTCGGCGAAGCCTGGCCCCACGGCGACTGCAAAGGTTGCGACAACTGCATCACGCCACGCGAGACTTGCGACGGCACGCTGGTCGCACAGAAGTTCATGTCGTGCATCTACCGCATTCATGAAAAGGGTGGCTTCGGCATGGGGATGAACCACGTTGTGGAAGTACTCGTGGGTTCGATGTCGCAGGGTGTCATGCAAAAGCAGCATCACGAGTTGTCGACCTATGGCATCGGCAAGGACGTTCCCAAGGCTGAATGGAAGAGCATCGGCCGGGAGTTGATGCGGCTTGGCTTGATTCGTCAAAACAACGAGCGCTTTGACACGTTGGAGCTGACACCGCTGGGGCTGATGACGCTGAAGCAACGCACGCCGGTGCTGCTGACCAAGGCCCTCACTGCAGAGGCGACGGAAGCAGCCGCCTCGCGCAGTGGTACGCCAGCATTGGAATGCGATGAAGCGTTGTTCGAGCAACTTCGCGCCCTGCGTAAAAACCTTGCCGATGCCCAAGGCGTGCCGGCCTACGTAATCTTCAGCGACGTGGCCCTCCGGCACATGGCCCGACAGTACCCGACGGAACCGACAGCATTCCTGCGCATCAGCGGCGTCGGCGAAAAGAAACTCGAAGACTACGGTACTGCGTTCATGGATGTCATTCGCTCATACCTGCAATCGAACCCGCGCAAGTCATTTGAGGCCGAGTCACCGGCACCCACACGAGCTCGATCCAAGAAACTAAACGACACGTCGTGGGTCTCTTTGCGAATGTTCCGCGATGGTCGAAGTGTGCCGGAGATTGCCAAAGAACGGAGTCTCGTCGTCGGCACGATCTATGGCCACCTGTGCAACGCCATCGAAGCCGGTGAACAACTCGACCTGGATCGCCTCGTACCACATGCGCAACGCCAGGCCATCGAAGCAGCCCTCGCCGAGTTCGGCGACAACATCCACGGCGCAATCGAGCGGCTCGGCGAAGGCTTCGACTTTGGATTGCTAAAGGTGTACCAGGTGATGAAGCAGAAGTGACCGCCGGTTAAATCATCAAGTTTGTTGACGGAAGGCGGTTATCACCGCGCTCCCGCTTGCACGCCACTCCATCCCGTCTGTATGCTAAATGGAGTCGCCGATTCCTGCTCTGCGAAAAACACTGATCATGGCCGACCCGCTGACTATCACCTGTAACTCGTGCAAGAAACCGCTCAAGGTGCCGGCCGCGGCGTTGGGCAAGAAGGTCCGTTGCAAGAAATGCAAGGCGGTCAATGATGTCCCGGCCCGGACGACACCGCTGACCTTCGAGGAAGAAGCAGGCGACGCCAAGAACCCGTATCTCGTCACTGAAACCAGCCTGGCGAACCTTTGTCCACATTGTGCCGCCGACATCGACCCGCCCGACGCGCGCATTTGTCTCAACTGCGGTTACGATCTCGAACATCGCGAACGCCGCGATAGCCGTATTGTCGAGGAACGTTCGGCCGCCGACTTTATCATGTGGCATTTGCCGACGCTGGCGTGTTTTCTCGGCATCATTGGCATCATCGTCGGTTGCTGGTTCTACCACGCCAAGTTGCCGGACCATGTATTGGGCGAAAAGTACGCCAAGTCCATTCACGAAAATCGCTGGAACTACTTCGACGACGAGAATGCCGCCTGGACCGGCCTGATGTTCCACTGGGGCATTCAAGTGTGGGGCATCGTCATCGGCCTCTTCCTGATCTGGAAGTGCCTCGTGTTCATTTTCATGCGTTGCTACTACCATTTCCTCCCGCCGGAAAAGCGGGTGCATCAGCTTAAGTAAATGGGGAACGACCAGCTCCGATACATTATTTCAACACGCGACGACTCGCGTGTCGGCAGTGGTCGCTTTCGTTCCCGCAGGCCGCACCGAAATTTCGACGCATTGGCCGAGCAGGTTCAAGAATCTGAAAAGCCGATCAATCGAATAGCCGGCAACCCGGCCGCGAACCAACGCCGATATCTTGGGTTGGTCCAGTCCAAGGAGATCGGCCGCCTTAGCCTGCGTAAGCTTTCGTTTAGCGATGAGATCACGAATCTGTTGCACCAGCTTGGCTTTGGCAAGTGCCAGATCAGGCTGCGGCAGTCCGAGGTCGGCGAACACGTTGTCACTGCCGACCTCGACGCGGTTGCGGCCGATCTTGGCGACCTTTTTCGTCGGCTTCCCGTTGCTCAAGGTATTCCGCATAGTACCTCTCAGCTTCCCGTAACCGGCGCTTGATTATGTCAATTTCTTCGACCGGTGTCTTGATACCGGACTTCGACTTCTTTTGGAAGACGTGAAGGACGTATACAAGGCCGGCGAATTTCACCGTGTAAACCGCTCGATAGGTGCTTCCTCGGTCATCCTCGACGACTTCCAGTACGCCCGGCCCGCCGAAACCTCGTAACGGCTTTGCGTCGGGGTGCTTCCTTCCGGTCTGTGCGTCGAAGAGGGCTTGGCCAAAGACCTGCCTCACTCCTTTGGACAGCTTTTTGAGGTCCTTTTGGCTCGACCCCACAAACTGCACCGGTTTTGGCCCAACCGGCGGATCAACGTCTTGTTTCGCCATGATCATTATGCCAGATGTGGCATACCCCTACAAGGAGATTCCCACTGCTGTAGTTGAGCCATTATTGCCAAATGGGAAAGGAACGCCTTTGGCGCGAGCATCAGCACTCCGGTTGCGGCCGAAATTGCGGAGTTTGGTTGTACGATGAAATGCTGTCACTTCCTCTAAATGGTTGTAACGTTGAAATGGTTGGTCTGGAGCGATTTGATTCGCACCG
>JANLTA010000757.1:0-3776 GCA_031362705.1 Gemmataceae bacterium
CGACCGAACCCATCGACCCGGCCATGAATGCAAAATCGGTAATGCCGATGACCACGGGACGACCGCGAATGAAGCCCTTGCCGACGACAGCGGCATCCGGCATTCCCGTTTTTTTCTCTTCAGCAATCAGCCTTTGCGAATACGAAATGCGGTCCACGAATTCTAACGGGTCTTTGGAGCGCAGATTCGTGTGCCACTCTTCAAAGCTACCCTCGTCGAGCAGTTGATTGATGCGGTCGCCGGCCGGCATGTAAAAGTGGTATTCGCATTCCGGGCAGACGTTGAGCCGGGCTTCCGCCTCTTTGCGGTAAATGGTCGCTTTGCACTTGGGGCAGCGAATCCACAGCCCCTCGGGCACGCCGCGCTTGGGTCGGCTCACGCTTGTCTGCTCACTCATCGGTCGTCAATCTGCGCCAGCGAGGCGAACTTGCGGCCTTCGACATAAGCAAGGAAGGCACCGCCACCCGTCGATACGTGATTTATCTTATGGTCCAGCCCGAACTGTTCGACCGCCTCGGCCGTTTCCCCGCCGCCGACGATTGTGGTCGCCTCACTGTTCGCCATCGCTTCGGCAATTCCTCGGGTGCCGACGCTGAACGGTGCTTGCTCGAACCAACCCACGGGTCCATTCCACACCACAGTTCCCGCTGACTGAATGTGTTGCGAATACAGCGCTATCGTCTTCGGTCCGATATCCATGCCGTACCAGCCATCAGGGATATCGCCTTCGACGACTTTGATCTGTGCCATCGCCTCAGGCTTATCCGCGATCAGATGATCCACGGGCAGAACGATCTTTCCATCTCCGGCCATGATCGCCCCAACCCAGGCAAAAGCTGGCACCGACGGCATCACGCCGCCGGGCTGATAGCGAATGTTCCCCGCGGCTAGCAGCAATTCGCGGGCAACATCCAGCTTGTCGTCTTCGCAACGTGAACTACCGACACCCTGGCCAAGGGCCTTCATGAACGTGTAAGTCATCGCGCCGCCGATCAGGAGCTTATCGACCTTGGCAAGCAGCGCCTGAATGAAGTTGATCTTGTCAGACACCTTGGCCCCACCCATGACGCTGACCACCGGCCGCTTCGGGTGAGACATCAACTCATCGATGACTTCAAGCTCTTTGGCCACAAGTAAGCCGACCGCGCGTGGCTTGCCCGCCGCTTTGAACGCCGCCGGCACCGCGACCATCGACGCATCGCTATCATTGTGGCAAGTGCCAAACGCATCGTTCACATACACGTCAGCGAGCGCCGCCAACTCCGCCGCGAACGCCGGGTCGTTCTTCTGCTCGCGCGGATCAAAGCGGAGATTCTCCAACAACACGACATCGCCGGCCTGAAGATTCTTCGGTCGATTCTCCTTCAGCACCGGCCGACCCAACAACTCGCCCAGCCGCGCCGCAATCTTGTCCGTCTTGAGAATCTCATCCTTGGCCAAATCACCCGAAGGCCGCCCCACATGCGTCATCGCAATCACAGCCGCGCCCTTCGCCAACAGCGCCTCAATCGTCGGCACTGCCCCGCGAATCCGCCGATCGTTCTTGATCGCCCCGGTCTTCTTGTCCAATGGCACATTGAAATCCACGCGGACCAGCACGCGCTTGCCACGGAGGTCGGGGAGTTCGGAGAGGGTGGTTTTCATTGATAATCCCGGTTAGCCGCGACGCGCAGCGGAGCGTGAACCCAACCCATCACTTCCCCGCCATAAACTTCAGCAAATCCACACACCGATTCGAATAACCCCACTCGTTGTCGTACCAGCTTACCAGCTTGAAGAACCGGCTGTTCAGTTCGATGCCGCTGCCGGCGTCGAAGATGCTTGACGCGGGGTCGTGAATGAAATCGCTGCTGACAACCTCATCGTCGGTGTAGACGAGGATACCCTTGAGGTAGGTCTCACTGGCTTTCTTCATCGCGGCACAGATGTCTTTGTAGCTCGTCTCTTTCACGGTTCGCACGGTGAGATCGACGACGCTCACCGTCGGCGTCGGCACGCGGAACGACATTCCGGTGAGCTTGCCTTTGACTTCGGGAATGGCCAGGCCAACCGCTTTGGCCGCCCCGGTGCCGCTTGGGATGATGTTCACAGCCGCCGCCCGGCCGCCCTTCCAATCTTTCTTCGACGGCCCGTCCACGGTTTTCTGCGTGGCCGTGTAACTGTGAATTGTCGTCATCAGGCCTTCTTCGACACCGAAGCCTTCTTTGAGCAGCACGTGTACTACCGGGGCCAGACAATTCGTCGTGCAACTCGCGTTGGAGATGATGTGATGTTTGGCCGCGTCGTATTTGTCGTGGTTGACACCCATCACCAGCGTGATGTCTTCGCCCTTGGCCGGGGCCGAAATGACGACCTTCTTCGCGCCGGCATCCAAATGCCCCTTCGCTTTTTCCGCTTCCGTGAACAGTCCCGTGCATTCCAGCACATAATCCACGCCGAGCGCCTTCCACGGCAGCGCGGACGGGCCTTCCTTAACAGCAAGACATTTGATCTTGTGGCCGTTCACCACCAACGTGTCGTCTTCAGCAGCGCCGGCGGACTTCTCGCTGGCCACCGTTCCAGCAAATCGGCCCTGGGTGGAATCGTATTTGAGCAAGTATGCCAGATTGTCAGCCGGCACGAGGTCGTTGACCGCGACCACGTCGAATTGTGTGCCGAGCAGGCCCTGATCGACCAATGCTCGAAAGACCAATCGCCCGATGCGACCGAAGCCGTTGATGCCGACGCGGATCATGGAAGCCTCCTGTGCGGCCGAACGTGTTGGCCGATTCATTGTCTGAAAGATATTGATACTTTATGACTCGCTTACCCTCGGTGAAGAGGGCCGCCGGTCGCCGGCCGCGACCTGAGACTGACTTGCCTTGATAAGTGCGAGTGCTGGTTGAATTGGTTTTCTTTGTGTTACCTTCGTGCCTTTGTGTCTTTGTGGTGAGTCTTAAAGACAACCACAAAGACACAGAGACGCAAAGGAAGCACAAAGAAGACAGAAGAGCAGTAGCATTCTCAAGCGTTAAGGCGATTCGGAATGAGACGATAGAACCATGAGCAAGACCGTACGAGTAGCCGTGACCGGAGCCGCTGGCCAAGTCGCTTACACCATGTTGCCCCGCCTCGCGTCTGGCGAAGTGTTCGGTCCGGACGTGCAAGTTGTCTTGCAGCTGCTGGAAATCACGCCGGCCATGTCGGCCCTCGAAGGCGTGGCCATGGAGTTGGAAGATTGCGGCTTTGCCACGCTGAAGGAAGTGCAAATCAGCGACGACGCCAACAAGTCGTTTGCCGGCTGTAACTACGCTCTGCTCGTCGGCGCCGCTCCGCGCAAGCAAGGAATGGAGCGCAAAGACCTGCTCAGCATGAACGGCAAGATCTTTGTTGGCCAGGGCCAGGCAATCGCCAAGAACGCCGCAAGCGACGTGCGCGTGCTGATTGTCGGCAACCCGTGCAACACCAATTGCCTCGTGGCGTATCGCAATGGCCGCGAAGTGCCGCAGGATCGCTGGACCGCGATGACACGCCTCGACCACAACCGCGCACTCGGCGCATTGGCCAAAAAAGCCGGCGTGCCCAACACAGCCGTCACCAACATGACCATCTGGGGCAACCACTCAAACACGCAGTTCCCCGACTTCACCAACGCCAGGATCAATGGCAAACTCGCCCCGCAAGTCATCACCGACCGCAACTGGCTGGAAAAAGAGTTCGTGCCACTCGTGCAAAACCGCGGCGCTCAGATCATCAAAGCCCGCGGCCTCTCGTCGGCGTTCAGCGCCGCCAACGGC
>JANLTA010000815.1:0-7178 GCA_031362705.1 Gemmataceae bacterium
GACGACTCATTCCTGGATCCGCAAACTGTTTACCCGATCACTTCGGGCCACCCGAAAACCATTAAGTCGTTGTCGGCCAACTGTCTCCAAACTGGAATGCCGCCTCACACCGGCTTACCCGGTAATGACGCCTTTGGCCGGCGGTGCCAATCCCTTCAACCTCTCCGATACCGGCGATTGGTCGACGCCGGCGCTGGGAGACGTGGACGGCGATGCCGACCTGGATGCCGTCGTCGGTGATTTCAATGGCACGCTGCGGTACTTGCGGAACTTTGGGACGAGCGCCAACCCCGTCTACTTACAGCAAACAGGCGTCAACAACCCGTTCAACGCGATCGGCGTCGGTTCACTCGCCAAGCCGACTCTCGGAGATGTTGACGGCGATGGTGACCTCGACGCCATCGTCGGAGGAAATAGTGGCGCGCTCTCGTACTTCAAGAACACAGGAAACGCCAACTCGCCGATCTACACTCAACAAACTGGTGCCGCCAACCCCTTTAACGCATTGAGTATTGGCACCGGTTCCGCCCCGTCCGTGGGCGACGTGGATGGCGACGGCGATTTGGACTTGGCCGCGGGGTGGCTTGGTGGAAACGTACTCTATTTCAAGAACACGGGGAGTGCAACTAACCCTGCATACACGCAACAGACAGGAGCTGCCAACCCATTCGGCAGCGTGTCCGTTCCGTTTTACTCGACGCCGATGTTGGGAGACATTGATAACGATGGCGACCACGACTTGATCGTCGGTGAAGAATACGGCTCACTGCTCTACTTCAAAAACACTGGAACGCTCACCACCCCGTCGTACACTCAGCAAGCAGGTGCGGCAAACCCATTCAATGGCGTCGACGTTGGTTCTGAATCAGCACCCGCCCTCGGCGATGTGAACGGTGACGGCGACCTCGATGTAGTCGTGGGAGAATCCGGAGGAACGCTGCGTTTCTTCAGCAACGACGCCGTGCCGCCTGCGGTGGCTGTTAACCTGACCAGCATCTTCAACATCTATGTGCAGGATGCAGCGCCGGCGGTGGGGGACTTGGACGGCGACGGCGACCAGGACTTCTTACTGGGGAACGACGAAGGCACGCTTTTGTACTTCAAGAACACGGGGACGGCGACCAGTCCAGTCTACACCGAGCAAACCGGCGCCGCCAACCCCTTCAACGGGGTCGACATCGGCTTTTACACAGCGCCGGCGCTGGGCGACATCGATGGCGACGGCGACCTCGACGCCTTCGTGGGGGAAACCAACGGCTTTGTGTTCCACTATAAGAACACGGGGACGGCGACCAACCCCATCTTTGTCCTGCAGCCCGGCGGCGTTGACATCGGCTACGGCGCGGCGCCGGCATTCGGGGACGTGGACAACGACGGCGATCTCGACCTGGTTGTGGGGGAAGCAGGGCAATTTAACAGCCCGATTTACGGCCAACTGTTCTTCTTCAGGAACCTGGGGACGGCGACCAGTTCGGCTTACGCACTGCAGACGGGTGCCGCCAACCCATTCAACGGGATCAACGCTGGCGACTCTACGTCACCGACTTTGGGCGACGTAGACGGCGACGGCGACCTCGACCTGCTCGTGGGCGAACTTCTGGGCGAGACGTCCTATTACAAGAACACGGGCACGGCTACCAGCCCGGTTTACGTGGAGCAAACTGGGGCCGCCAATCCCTGCAACCAACTCGGCCTCAACGAGTTCCACACTAAGCCGGTGTTGGTGGATATGGACGCCGACGGCGACAACGATGTCCTCCTGGGATTATTCAATACGTACCTGGTCAACCCAACAGTGCGCTACTACCGGGCCAACCGGGTGCCGGTGTTGGACAACGCCATTCCCGACCAGACCTTCACGGGAGCCGGGCAGCATACTTTCTCCGTGCCTACCAACACTTTCGTCGACCTCGACAACAACCCGCTGACCCACAGTGCCACCCTGATCGGCGGCGGAGCACTGCCTGGCTGGCTCAGCCTCAATCCGACGACAGGCGTGTTCAGCGGCAATCCGGGAACGACCGCGACCTCACCCATACAGATTCGTGTCACTGCCAAGGACGGCAATGGCACCAGTGCCTTCGACGACTTCCAATTGACCCTGGTCAATGTCAACGATGCGCCGACCGACATCGCACTATTGCCCTCGACCGTGGCCGAGAACCAATCGTCGGGCGCGGTCGTCGGCAATTTCACCACGTCTGACCTGGACTTCGGCGACAGTCACGCCTACGCGCTGGTCGCCGGCTCCGGCAGCACGGACAACGGTTCGTTTGCGATCAGCGGAAACACCCTGAAGACCGCGGCGAGTTTCAACTTTGAAGCCAAGTCGTCGTACTCAATTCGCGTCAGAAGCACCGACACGAATGGTACACCGTTTGAAAAAGCGTTGACGATTACCATCACCAATGTCAATGAAGCGCCCACGGACATCACGTTGTCGAAATCAAGCGTGGACGAGAATCAAGGGATCGGGGCCGCTGTCGGCAATTTCACGACGACTGACCCCGATGCCGGCGACAGTCATGGCTACATTCTGGTCAGTGGAATGGGTAGCGGCGATAATGCCTTGTTCACGGTGTCCGGTAACACGCTGAAGACCGCCGTTACTTTCGACTACGAAACCAAGTCGTCCTATTCCATCCGCGTCCGGAGCACAGACGCCGGGATGCTTCCTGTCGAGAAAATTTTCAGCATCACCATCGACAATGCAAACGACGCGCCCACGGATCTCGCCCTGTCCATCAATGCCGTCGCAGAGAATCAGCCCGTCGGCACCACCGTTGGCGCGTTGAGCACGATCGACCCCGACGCGATGGACGGCCACGCCTACACTCTGGTCGGCGGCACCGGCGGCGACGACAACGGCTTGTTCACGATCAGCGGCAACACTCTCAAGACCGCGGCCAGTTTTGATTACGAACAGAAGTCCGGCTACTCGATCCGCGTCCGCAGCGCCGACACCGGCAGTCTATTCGTCGAAAAAGTGTTCACGATCAACGTGATCAATCTGAACGAAATGCCCACGGAGTTTCTCGTAACGAACGACGCGGATAGTGGGACAGGCTCCTTTCGCCAAGCCGTGATCAACTCCAATGGCAATCCCGGGGCGGACACGGTTTCATTCCATCCGACGTTCTTTGCCACCGCCAAAACGATCGCGTTGACCACGGGTGAGCTGGCGTTCACGGAATCGGTAACGATTACTGGTCCAACCGGCGGTGTCACCGTCAGCGGCAACAATGCTAGTCGAGTCTTTAACCTCGCTATGCTCGGAACAGGGAGTGTTCTAATTTCGGAAGTAACGATCGCAGGCGGCAAGGCATCCGGCGGCGCAGGTATCTTAGCCAACGACGACAACTTGACTCTTACACGCTGTACTATCTCCAACAACATCAGCACGGATCCGACCTACCAGGGCGGCGGCGTCAGCACCGGCGGCGCGGCGGGCACTTGGAACTTCATCGACTCGACGTTCTCGGGCAACACCGGAGGCCGCGGCGGCGCCATCTACTTCTTCACGAGCGGCACCCTGAACATGACCGGCTGCACCGTCTCAGGAAACAAATCGACGAATGCGAACGGCGGCGGAGGGCTGTACAACTATCAAAACACCGCCACCATCATCAACTCAACCTTTTCTGGCAATGAAGCAGCCGGCGGTGCGGGCGGCGCTATTCAAATCTACTCAAACGCCAACGTGACGGTCCGCAACTCGACAATCACCGGCAATACCGCTGCGACCGTGGGCGGCGGCATCAACCAACAATTCGGCGGCATCTTGTCGCTTTCCAGCACCATCGTGGCCGGCAACACCGCGGGCTCAGCAGCCGGTAGCGACCTCGCCTCATTGGGCGCGGTCAACGACGGCGGTGACAGCAACCTCATCGGCATTATGGACCCGGCCAACAACGTCACTCTGACCGGCGTCGGCAACTTGACCGGCACGAAGGCGGCACCGCTGGATGCCAAGCTCGGGCTGTTGGCCGCCAACGGCGGACCGACACTCACCCATTCCATATTGGCCGGCAGCCCGGCGCTCAACACCGGCAACAACTCAAACATGTTGTCGACCGATCAGCGCGGCATTGGCTTCCTCCGCGAGTCAGAAGCGGCCGACATCGGAGCACTCGAAGTACAAGCCAAGGCACCCACGGTCAGCGCGGTTCAAGTCAACGACGGCTCCGCCCAACGTTCGATGGTCACGTCCTTGAAGATTAATTTCTCCGAAGCGGTCACGTTCCCATCTGGGATCAATGCCGCGTTTCAACTGAATCGCACCGGGCCGAGCAGCCCCACTGGCTCCGTGAGCCTCAGCGCGGTTCAGTTGGGCAATACTGTGACGATCACATTCGTCGCCGGCGGCTCCGTGGGCATCGACCCTGCCGGCTCGCTTCGCGATGGCCGATACGATTTGACCGTTTTCGCCAGCAAGGTCACTAGTAACGGCTTGGCACTCGATGGCGACGGCAACGGCACCGGTGGAGACGACTTTCAACAGTTGGGTGCCCCCGGCACGGGGCCAAACCTGTACCGTCTCTTCGGCGACGAAAACGGCGATGGCACGGTTGCCACGAATGACTTCATCCAATTTCGCCTGTCCCTCGGCGGCACCAACCCCATCTTCGACTTTGACGGTGATGGCGCAGTGGCCGCCAGTGACTTCATCCAGTTCCGGCTGAGGTTTGGCGGGTCGATTTAAGACACCGGAACAAAGAAGATGTAGCTCTTGATACTAATACCAACCGCCCGGCGGGGCAGACGTGATCGGTATTCTGTCCCGCGGCGACTTTATCCATTTTGGACGGCGACTGGCTTGCCGGCGAGCGGCAGCTCTCTGTCCTTGCGCGCGTTGGTCCGATACACTGCGGGCGATGCGACCGTAGCGCGCACATCAAGGTTGCCAAGCCCTACATTTTTGGCGGTTTCACCGGCCTTCATTGACCGTCATCACCAGGTCAGCTCCATCGTGAGGCGTTTGTCGCTTCGTCATAGCTTGAGTAACTGGCATGTCCGCGCATAGCCTGGGGCGGGGAAACCGTACTCGCTCGCTGTGACTCGGACCAGTGCCACAAGATGACGCCAGAGCCACTGTCCTTGTCTCCCGCGGAGTTGCGTGCGCATCCACATTAGCCTAACGTGAAAGCGTTATAGTCTACGGGAAAGGCGGTCGGATGAATAGTTTGATCGACGGCCGCCGCGCCAGATTCCACTTGTTCCGTTATTCCTTTCGTTTGACTTTGGCCCCTTCTGCGGTCCGTCGTTGCGCGGCTATGATCGGTCGCAGATAGAGCCTCCTTGCTGGTAGATTCGAGGTGTATACTGGCCTTGAATCGACACGGGCAAGGGAGCTTCGATGTCCGACGTATTGCCGACGGTGCGTGTCGTTTCCCGTCCTCGGGCCGGCGGGTTCGCCAAGTCGGTGTACGGTCGGCCGAAGACGACCGACCAATACCGCCCGAAGAGGTGGGTACGGGATGGGAGAGCGCCGAGTGTAGAAATGGGAGTCTGCTGCCTTCCCTTGACATAAGCTGAACACCAAGGATCGCTCGTCGCAGAAACCGCGTGATTAGATTTGGTTGGCAATGTTTCAACGGGGGCCGGTCATGCGTTGGATAATCGGATTGCTATTATTCGCACCGCAATACATCTTCGCCGCTGGGCCGGCATACCGCGTGTTAGCGGCCGACAAGGGCAAAGTCTCGCTCGTCGATGCCGCAGGCAAAGTGCTGTGGTCGATAGATAACAAAACTGAGGTTCACGACATCCAGATGTTGGCTAACGGTAACATTCTCGTGCCGACGAGCCGAACGACGGTGGCCGAGGTGGCACCGGATAAATCGATGGTGTGGTCCTACACCGCTAAGCCAAAGGCGGGCTACACCGGTGCGATTGAAATTCACGCATGTCAACGGCTGGACAATGGCACAACGATGATTGCCGAGAGCGGCAACCAACGCATTGTGGAAGTGGACAAGAGCGGCGCCATTGTTCATGAAGTTCCGCTCACGGTGGACAAACCACACCCCCATCGCGACACGCGCATGGTTCGCAAGACGGCTGCTAGCACTTATCTGGTATGTCACGAAGGCGATGGCAAAATTCGTGAGTACGATGGAACCGGCAAAGTAACTTGGGAATATGCGCTCCACTTGGCAGGCAGGCCCCGTGCGAATGGTCATGGCGTCGAAGGACATGGCACAGAGGTCTTTGGTGCTGTGCGTCTCAACAATGGTAATACGCTCATCGCGGGAGGCAACGCCAATCGAGTCATTGAAGTCGATCGCGCTGGAAAAACGGTATGGGCGTTGGAGCAAAAGGACTTGCCAGGTATTACATTGGCGTGGGTCACGACGTTACACGTCTTGCCCAATGGCAACATTATCGTCGGCAATTGCCATGCCGGCCCGGAGAATCCCCAGTTGATTGAAGTGACACGCGATAAGAAAGTGATCTGGACGTTTAAGGACCATCAAACGTTTGGAAACAGCCTCGCCGCTGCCCACGTATTGGATACGCCAACCCCGGTCGTGCGCTGACCCGAAGACTGAGTGATCTACCCGAAAACAAACCTAACCACGCAACTCCGATTATCCTTCATACTGCAAGATCGTTTCGCCTGTATTCGTCACGTATCCTGCCAAGAATTAACCGGTATCATGCCGACGTGTTGGGACTCCCGGCGACGCGAAGGCTTCCGCAACGGAGCGCAACCCCGGTTAGCCGCGACGCAAAGGTACCCCGAAGCGGAGCGCGAAGACCTGACCCACAATGAGCACCCCCCAAATCCCATAACCACACCCAACAACACTCCCAACCATCGCGCAAACGATCTCCTACTATAATCCCAACCTCCGCGCATTTCCCCATGGCATTTGTACCGAGCCAGGATGCCCGCAAGCAAAGCAATCCCCGTCATCGACCTCTTCGCCGGCCCAGGCGGTCTCGGCGAAGGATTCGCATCCCTGGGGCCGCCGACCGCGCCAAATTACTTCAGCATCAAGCTCTCCATCGAGAAAGAACCCGTAGCCCATCAGACTCGCTCGGCGACGACCCGAAAGCCAGGCTCTACGTCGAATACCTGCGCATGATCGCCGACTTCTGGCCGGCCGTGTTCGTGATGGAAAATGTTCGCGGCCTGCTCTCTTCCCGAATCGACGGTGAACTAATCTTCAATC
>JANLTA010000844.1:0-9221 GCA_031362705.1 Gemmataceae bacterium
CCACCGGAACGAGGATTCTCCCATTCATTTCGACCCCGGAGGGGTCGCAGCGACCGGGTATGTTGAGGGGCTGCGACCCCTCTGGGGTCGATGATATGCGATGGATCGCTCACCGGTGGTATCGCTGCGCTCAACCACCGGCTAATAGCTGCGACCCTTCCAGGGTCGAATTCCCGGACGGCCTCTTCCAAAGCGAAAGGCATGGCACTCGACGAGCAAAAAAGGATAGGATGACAGAAACAGCTAGTGTGCAAAGCAGGCAACGAAATGAGAGCGAAATACGTCGACTGGTGCGGCGCAATAATTCACGGCGCGCTGACGTTGTACTTTATTTACTATGCGATTTCGCTTGGCGGGATTGTACTTTGGATTGCCGTCGCTCTGTGCGGGGTGTGGTTCGCTTACTTTACAGCAGCCTGCCTATTTACATTAAGGGCACATCGACAGATTGCTGCTGGAAGTCAAATGCCAATGGCGAGGGGACACAAGATTGCCAGCACGGTTGCGCTGGTCCTCATACTGGCGATTCCGTGCGCCGTTGGTGTTTTGATGTATATGGAGTCCACCGCGCTGAAGATGGCGCAGTCCAGTTCAGTCGTCGTAGGAATGTCCGTAACCGAAGTCACCGCGATTTTGGGTCCGCCTTACCACACTCAGTCGGTGGCCAGCGGCGAGAGTGCCATACTCTGGCATGCAACAGACGGTCTTATCTCGGTGGTATTTGGAAAGGATGATCGCGCTACATCGGTGTCGGCAATGCATTCAGGCCGCCTCGCGATGATGCTTAGACGGTTGGGACTTTGACGCTGGCAATTCGTCAGCCGCGCTGCGGCCTTGCCTCCGGACCAGTAGCGGCTTTGACCCCAGGTCTCCTCTTTTTTGCCGGGTACCCCGACGACATGCGACGATGTGCCGCCTTTCGGTGAATTACGGAATTCTGGCGAATTCCGCTACCAAGCTTGATTCTGGAATCATCATAGTGTACATTTGTATTAAATCGGCGCGACACGCCGATGCACTGCGATGTTCTCGCCAGACTTGGAACCAGTTTGGCTGGCACATCGAACTCGCGGATGGCTTGCCGTCTGTCCGCGCGGTGATGAATTCGACAGTGGCTGTTGGCGTTCATGGCTTGTGCGGCATCGGTTCCAGCCGTGCGAATCGTGGACGATCAACAACGAGTGCATGACGCATTCGCGCTGATGTTGAATAACGGCTGGAACGGGTTGAAGGGCGATGCGACGGGATGTGTCGATCCGGTGAAAATGTCGCGGAACGATATGAACTCACGTTGTACTTCTCTCGCCACGCGACAAATCGGGCTGGTGCTTAGGCACTAGCTCGGTGTAGTCGGGCCAGCTTCTTAACGTTGGCCCGATGTTATCGCCACTTGCTCGCGAACCGGGCTTGTGGTGCTGAGTTCTCATCGGGTTGTGTCATCTTATTCCCCTCTCTCGAAGGGAGGGGTTAGGGGAGGGATTTAGAACTCCCCTCTCCAGCCTCCTTCACTGGAGGCAGATGAACACCACAACCTGATGCCTAGGCCTCCCCTCGGGGGAGTAGCCTCACGATCCCCGCAAAGGAGGATTGTACTCGTCATCCCGCCCGGGGGGATGGCCGCGAGTTGATCACATCAACTTGTGTAGTTCCCGTTTGCATTGCCTTTCCTGTGTGCGTATCTGCGCGCACATAGCCGGCATCGCCAGCATGGATCATCGCGAGAGTCGTATATCGGCTGGTTGAATGTGACTGTGATTGTCGCGGCTGAGTAGCCGCCCGGATCGGCAATCAGGGAATTCTGTGTGAAGCGTAGACAGACCAGGCGGTCGCAAATTTCAGTCGCAGTCGTTGCAATAGCGCGATAGTAATTGAAATAACCAAACCGCTGACTAGACCAACAGGGCTTGCCACTGGAGCGCATGTCTCGCCGTGGCAGGCGATAAGGAACACACCATGATCCGCAGATCTTCAGTAGCATGGGCCACGCTCGCCGTTGTGGCGGGTATTGGCGCACTGGCGTGGTCGTCTACGAAGCCGGACTATCCAACCTGACGAAAGATCAAACCATCATTATGGTGCATTTCGGCAAGGAGCGCTCCCGGCAGATGATGCTCGTGCGATTGGAAAAGAAACCCGATGCCGCCACAAACTCGAACAAGTAGCCCAAACAGCCGCGACGCGATTGCTCCGGGTCGTGGCATGAAGCAGTACGTGGTTCTCGCTGCGCTCGCCATCGGTGCGTTCGCGGCGACGTATTACGGCGTCAAGTTTTCCAAGTCGTTTGGCCCGCCGGGAATGGTCAGGATTCCGGGTGGCGAATTCACGATGGGCACCGACGATCCCATCGGCTCGGTCGCCGAACGTCCGACCCATAAAGTTCGCGTCGATGAGTTCTGGATGGACCAGACCGACGTAACGAACGCCGAGTTTCGCCGTTTTGTCGAAGCCACAAACTACGTTACTACGGCCGAGAAAGCGCCGACGGTCGAAGACATCATGCGCTATTCAATGCCGGGCGCGACACCACCTAAGAAGGAAGACTTGGTAGCCGGCGCGGTCGTGTTCACGCCGCCGGATCAACCAGTCCCACTCAACGATGTGAGCGGATGGTGGAAGTACACGCACGGTGCGAATTGGCGGCACCCGGAAGGCCCGGACAGCAACCTCGATGGAAAGGACGATCATCCTGTCGTTCATGTGTCGTGGTTCGATGCCGAGGCGTATGCCAAGTGGGCCGGCAAACGGTTGCCGACGGAAGCCGAATGGGAGTTCGCCGCACGCGGCGGCCTCGATAAGAAGAAATACGTTTGGGGCGATGAGCCGTACTCCGAAGACAAGCCGCAGTGCAACAACTTTCAGGGGAATTTTCCGCACAAGAATACGGTTAAAGATGGCTATGCACGAACCTCACCGGTGAAGTCGTTCCCACCGAACGGTTACGGCCTGTACGACATGTCTGGAAATGTCTGGCAATGGTGCAACGACTGGTTCCTGCCGGACGCATACGTAGAGCACGCGGGCCGAAGCGTCGCGGTCAACCCAACCGGTCCCGTTCACAGCTTTGATCCGAGGCAACGACCACCGGAGCGTACCCATCGCGGCGGCTCGTTTCTCTGCTGCGTCGAATATTGCTTCAACTACCGTCCCAGCGCCCGCATGGGTTGCACGCCCGATACGGGCATGTCGCACATTGGATTTCGATGTGTGAAGTAGTGTTGAAAAACGAGGTTCGTAGCGGGTTAAGGCCGGTCGCCGTTGTTGACAACTATCAGTTCCATTGTCGTATTACTCGCCATTCGGAGATCAAAATCGATAGCCGACGCCCACATTGGAGAAGAACCGCGACGATTGATCGTTAAGCCCCCAGCCGAGACGGACGCCAACTTCAAAGTCAGGCGTGATCAGGTAATGGATGCCAGGACTAATGTAATGCCGCACTTCGTCCTGCTCTTTACCATTTGTAAAGACGCCGAAGTACTCGACGTGTACGTTGCATTTATCGCCGATCGGCGCTTTGACAACAACGGAAGGTGCCCAGTCGGAGAAATGATCGCCTTCAAAAGTGTCGGTGCCATATCGTAGTGCAGCGTCGAGCTTCCACCGGTTCGGTAAGTCCCATCCGAATGCATAGGTGCCAAAAAACTGAGTCGCCGTCTCCGCGCCACTCGTCGGGACCAACGCGGTCAGAATGAAGGAGCTTGCCGGGACCCAACAGCGTTGCTCGTTGATGTACCCCTTGAGGCCGAGGTTGAGTACGCTTTCGCGTTCGAGGCCTTCGCCATTCTGCGCGCCGCCGACTTCGTAGTTCCAGCCGAGCCGCACTTCAAGGCGATCGGTAATACCGTAGCGCGCCAGGAACTCAGGGTAGGAATGCGTCTCAGCCCGACCGCGGTTGTCGCCAAACGTGTATGCCGATTCGACCACCAGTCTTCTGCGGCCTACCGTTTTGATCGCCGGCGTAAATGAGTCGCGGTCAGTCTCGATTTCATCGCGCTCACGCTCTTTCCCTTCCTCGCCTTTTTCGCCTTTCTCAACTTCGCACGCAGTCTCGCGCGTTGGCGGAATGATGGCGGGGATTTCGGATGGCGGCGCGGCTGGCCGTTCTTGTCCGGCGACCAAACCTGAAAACAACAGTAGGGATGCCGCGATACCAATGTGCGTTTTCATCGCGATACCCTCGTTCTTATCGCCCGAGTTAATCCCATCAACAGCCGCCCCGGAATCGAATGGAGAGCGCGCACGCGCATCCTGCCTGTGCAATGACTCACATCAATAGTTATCGGCTGCGCAAGTGTGCCGGTTTGACAGGTATCGCCCAGATTCACAGCCAAAATTGCCGGGAGCCTTGGAGAATTATTCAAGATCTTCGTTGATGTCGGATTCGTCGAAAAGGGATTCCAGCAGACGAACAACGCAATTGTTCTCCACGCTAGTGCTTTCCGAGGTCATAAGAAATGACATAAGCCTGGGCCGACTGAATTTCCAAATAGAAAGTGTTCAAATACTTAACGGCTCGACCGTATTGAGTATACGGCTCGTTTTCTCACTCTAAGTTCAGTGAAGGAGATCCCATCGTGACGCGAAGAGTGTACTTGTTCCTGGCCGTCGCCTGCGGCACCTTGTTCGGCTGGCTAACCGCGTCGGGTCAGCTTGCCAGTGCGTTCGCCCAGGACATGAAGGCGAGCGCGGCACACGGCCAACAACTTCCCAAGCCGGACCCCGCATTCAATGGCAAGATCGGAGCGACCTACAAAGACTCGACGCCGAGTTATCCGCTGCCGGTGACCGCACCCAAGGGCGCGCCGAACGTGCTGCTGATTTTGCTCGATGACGTCGGCTTCGGTATGTGTTCAACATTTGGCGGTCCGGTGCCGACGCCGCACATGGAAAAACTGGCGAACAACGGCCTGAAGTACAACCGCTTCCACACGACGGCATTATGCAGCCCGACCCGCGGGGCACTGTTGTGCGGGCGCAATCACCACAGTTGCGGTACAGGGGTCATCATCGAAATGGGTACCGGCTACCCCGGTTACACCGGTATTTTGCCGCGCAGCACCGCACTGGTCTCCGAGGTATTGCGAGACAACGGATACGCCACGGGCATGTTCGGCAAATGGCACAACACACCCGAACCGGACATTAGCCCCGCCGGGCCGTTCGACCGCTGGCCCACCGGCCTCGGGTTCGACTACTTCTACGGTTTCAATCAAGGCGAGACGCATCAGTATTATCCCACGATCTACCGCAACACCACCTGGACGCCGCAGCCGAAATCGCCCGAGCAGGGTTACCACTTCACCGCGGACATGACCGATGAAGCCATCGCCTGGACCCGCAATGTCCGCGCGGCCGCCCCGGACAAGCCGTGGTTCAATTACTTCAGCACCTCAGGCGTTCACGCGCCGCACCATGCCCCGAAAGAATGGCGCGAAAAGTACGTCGGCAAATTTGATCACGGCTGGGACAAGCAGCGCGAGCTGACCCATGCGAAGCAACTTGAAATTGGCATCGTTCCAAAAGGGACCAAGCTCACTCCTCGGCCCAAGGAAGTCGCTGCGTGGGACACCCAGACGGCCGAAGCAAAGAAGGTCTTTTGCCGGTTGATGGAGAACTACGCCGCCTACATGGCCTACACCGATTACGAAGTCGGCCGGCTGATCGAGACGTTGCGGACATCCGGCGAACTCGACAACACATTGGTCATGTACGTCGTCGGTGACAACGGCGCGAGTGCGGAGGGTGGCTTGGAAGGCACCTTCAGCGAAATCGCCAGCTTGCTCGGCGTTCAACTCGGGTTGGAGAGTACTGCCAAGCGGATCGACGAGATCGGCGGGCCGACCAGCGAGCCGCACGTACCTGTCGGCTGGGCGTGGGCGATGGACGCCCCGTTCCAGTGGACCAAGCAGGTCGCCAGCCACTTCGGCGGCACCCGCAACCCTCTCGTTGTTCACTGGCCCAAAGGCATCAAAGCGAAGGGCGAGATTCGCAACCAGTTCCACCATGTTATCGACGTGGTGCCGACCATTCTGGAAGCATGCAAGATTTCCGAACCGAAGACCGTGAACGGCATCGCACAGAAGCCAATCGAAGGCGTGTCGATGCTGTATTCTTTCGATGACGCCAAGGCGAAAGATCGGCGGACGACGCAGTACTTCGAGCTGGCGACGAACCGCGCGATCTACCACGACGGCTGGGTAGCTTGCAGCAAGTACGGCTTCCCGTGGGAAACGCTCGGTCGCAACATGGACTTTCTCAATGCCCCGTGGGAGCTTTACAACACCAACGACGATTTCAGCCAGGCCGACGACCTGGCCATGAAGAATCCCGAAAAGCTCAAAGAGCTGAAAGCCAAGTTCCTGGAAGAAGCCAATAAGTACGGCGTGCTTCCACTCGATCCACGGTTCTCCGAACGGATGGATCCCAGCTTGAGGATCGCCGGCACGCCGAAGACGAGCTGGACCTATTTCGGCAACAACGTGTGGCTGCCGGAACCGATCGGCCCGCAACTATTCCCGCGCGCGAACACCATGACCGCGGAATTGATCATTCCGAAGGGCGGCGCGGAAGGTGTTGTCACCTGTGCCGGCTCGTTCTCAGCGGGGTGGTCACTCTATGTCAAAGGCGGCAAACCAGTGTTCCGCTATTCGTTTTTCGAGCTTGCCGACGTGACCATTCCGGGCACGGAAACCTTGCCTGAAGGCAAGGTGACCTTGAAGACCCAGTTTACGCCGGACGGTTCGAGAGAAGGCAGCGGCACACTCAAGCTGTTCGTGAACGGCAAACCCGCCGGTGAAGGCAAGGTCAAGCGTTCCGCGTTTCGACATGGTCTGGAGCCGTTCGAGATCGGCCGCGACTCCATCACACCGATCTCGCCGGATTACAAATCGCCGAATGCGTTTACCGGGACGATTGAAAAGATCACGTTCGAGTTGATGAAGAAATAACGTCCGAAGAGCGGGCCGGGGTCAAACCCGGCCCGCCTCGTTTCTACCGCAATCAGGAGCATCATCAAATGCGTTCACGGTACTTTCTGCCGACGACGTTGGTCGTCGGTGGCGTCTTGCTTGGCTGGTTGACTGCCAGTGGCAACCTCGCGACATTGGTCGCCCAGGACAAGAAAGCCGACGCGGCAAAAAGCGCTGACACGCCCATCGTGCTTCCTCCTCCGCCCCCTCCATTCCAGGGGATCGTCAACTTGCGGGCAAAGGAGTCGAAGAGTGACTTCCCGCAACCGGTGCGGGCGCCGAAAGGTGCGCCGAACGTGCTGCTCGTGCTGCTCGACGATGTGGGCTTCGGCGCCACCAGCACGTTCGGTGGGCCATGCGCCACGCCGACGTTTCAGAAGCTGGCCGACAACGGCTTGAAATACAATCATTTCCATACGACGGCGCTGTGCAGCCCGACCCGGGCCGCGCTCATTACCGGACGAAACCATCACACCGCGCACACGGGTGTCATCACCGAGGCCGCGACTGGCTTCCCGGGTTATGACTCGGTGATGCAGAAAGACACCGCGACAGTCGCCGAAATGCTGAAGCAGAACGGCTTCGGCACGGCATGGTTCGGTAAGAACCACAACGTGCCCGATTGGCAGAACAGTCAGGCCGGCCCGTTCGACCTCTGGCCCACGGGCCTAGGGTTTGATCACTTCTACGGCTTCATCGGCGGCGACACCAGTCAATGGCGGCCGTCGGTGACCGAGGGAACTAAGCCCATTGAACCGTATCTCGGCAAGCCCGATTACAACTTCGACTACGACATGGCTGACAAGGCGATCCAGTGGATCGGCATGCAAAAGGCCGTCGCCCCGGACAAGCCGTTCTTCTGCTACTACGCTCCGGGCGCGACGCACGCGCCGCACCATCCGAAAAAAGAATGGGTCGATAAGTACAAAGGCAAGTTCGATCAGGGTTGGGACAAGGTCCGCGAAGAGACTTTTGAGCGGCAAAAGAAGTTGGGTGTGATCCCGGCCGATGCCAAGGTCAATCCGCTCGCGCCCGGGTTGCCGGCCTGGAACACGCTGTCAGCCGAACAAAAGAAAGTGTACGCCCGCTTTATGGAGGTGTATGCCGGCTTTCTGGAACAGACGGATCACAACGTCGGCCGGGTCATCGAGTCGATCCGTCAGACCGGTCAGCTCGATAACACCATGATCATCTTCATCGCTGGCGACAACGGCGCGAGCGCCGAGGGAAGCCCTCAGGGCCTGTTGAATGAAATGACCTTCTTCAATGGCGTGCCGGAAAACCTGAAGGAAGTGCTCAGCAAAGTGGATGAGATCGGATCATGGAGAACCTACAACCACTATCCCGCTGCCTGGGCGCACGCGATGTGTACCCCATTCCAATGGACGAAACAAGTCGCCAGCCACTACGGCGGCACCCGCAACGGCATGGTCATCTCTTGGCCGAAGGGAATCGCCGCGAAAGGTGAACTGCGGACCCAGTGGCATCACTGCATCGACATTGTGCCAACCATTCTCGAAGTGTGCGGGGTGACGGCCCCGGCGTCGGTCAATGGTGTGACGCAAAAGCCCATCGAAGGTATCAGCATGGCGTACACATTTACTGACGCCAAGGCGAAGAGCCGGCGGACGAAACAGTACTTCGAACTACTGGCCAACCGGGCGATCTATTCGGATGGCTGGGTCGCCTGCACCACACCGTCGAATCCTCCGTGGGATTCCGCCGGCGCTACGGTGGATGAAATCACAGGCTACAAGTGGGAACTGTACGACACCAACAAGGATTTCTCGCAGACCGACAACTTGGCGACCAAAATGCCGGATAAGCTCAAAGACCTGCAACTGCTCTTTTACGCGGAGGCCGCCAAGTACGGCGTCCTTCCAATTGATAACAGCAAGACCAGCCGGCTCGATCCGGCTATCCGCCCAAGCCTGACACGTGGCCGCAGTAGCTTCACGTACGCCGACGGGATGACGCGCATCCCCGAAGGGGCGGCCCCGGACATCAAGAACAAGTCGTGGTCCATTACGGCCGACGTGGATGTGAAAGCTGACACCACGGGAATGATCATCACTCAAGGCGGACTGTTCGGCGGCTGGGCTTTGTACCTGGATAAGGGCAAGCCGGTGTTCCATTACAACTTCGTGGACGTGGCCCATTACGAAGTTGCCGGCACGGATGCACTCACGCCGGGCAAGCACACCATCAAGATGAACTTCACCTACGACGGCGGCGGCATCGGCAAGGGAGGAG